>JBJKSY010000585.1:0-6282 GCA_046703645.1 Cyclobacteriaceae bacterium | reverse complement strand
TTAGGATACTGAAAATGGAAAATACCAAAAATGCAAGGGGACCCGTTTCCTCTTTTATTGAAAAATACTATCTCCACTTTAATTCCGCAACGGTGATCGATGCAGCCAAAGCCTATGAAGCGCACCTGCAGAAAAGCGGGAAAATGATGATCACCCTGGCCGGCGCCATGAGCACTGCAGAAATGGGTAAGCTCCTGGCCGAAATGATCCGCCAGGATAAGGTACAGATAATCACCTGTACGGGTGCAAACCTCGAAGAGGATGTCATGAATCTTGTGGCACATAATCATTATAAAAGAGTGCCTCATTATCGCGACCTGAGCCCGCAGGAAGAATGGGATCTCCTGCAGTCAGGGTTTAACCGGGTAACCGATACCTGTATTCCTGAAGACGAGGCTTTCCGGAGAATAGAACATCATATTCTAAGGCTCTGGGAGAAAGCTGCCAAAGAGGGTAAAAAATATTATCCTCATGAATATATGTATGAACTTCTCAGGACAGGGGTCATGAAAGAGCATTATGAAATCGATATTAAGGATTCATGGATGATCGCCGCCGCAGAAAAGAACCTCCCGATAATTGTACCTGGCTGGGAGGATTCCACCCTGGGCAATATTTTCGCTTCCTATTGCATGAAAGGCGTGCTGAAGCCGGAAGCGATGCGTTCAGGCATTGAATACATGACTTTCCTGGCAGACTGGTATATGAAAAATTCAGGAGGGGCAGGAGTGGGCTTTTTCCAGATCGGCGGGGGGATTGCCGGTGATTTTCCCATATGTGTGGTGCCCATGCTTCACCAGGATTTCGGCCGCACGGAAACTCCATTCTGGTCATATTTCTGCCAGATATCCGATTCAACTACCTCTTATGGTTCCTATTCCGGTGCCGTACCCAATGAAAAAATTACATGGGGAAAACTTGGTATCGATACACCCCGGTATATTATTGAATCGGATGCCACCATCGTAGCCCCGCTTATTTTTGCCTGGCTGATGAGAATGTAAGAAGCGAACTGGAAATCTTATTGTTGATTTTGAAGAATGACCGATTATAAAATTGCACAATACATATTGTTAATTGTTCGTTCATTCCATAGGTTTTCCGAATTTTGTAATATAATTGAATTTAGCCGTAACGGCCGGACTACCTGGTAATTCAGGGAACCTTAAACCTAGTTTCCCGATAAGAATAAAACTATGATAAAATCTTATGGGTTTTAACTAACCCTTACTATCCAGGTAGCCGGCCATTATGGCAATATCCGGGTCATGCGTCAGCTTTTTAGGAAAACGATCATCACCAGGATAAAGAGAATTATTGTAAATAATACGAACCAGAATCTGTCTAAAAATTCTTTTATTGCTTTCATATATCAATTTATTTAAAGACCCTAATAAGGATTTTCATTAATGCACCTTTGCTTCAAGCGGTGTCATAAGCAGTAAATGAATATCCGGTATTTAGGGAGCTTTGATGGATATGAAGACATAAAAAGGTTTCTTAATAAATATCCTGTTACTAAAACAATCTCCCGGTATATTTTTGAAATGATCAATTAAATGGCCGGTTATATATTTGTGCCTTAGATCGGAATTTGACTTTTTATTTTTATTGTTGAAATAATAAATGCCGCTTTTTTGATTTTGAACCAATACCGGTTCATTTAACTGCTTCCTGATTCCGATTCCGGCATGTGCCGGGGTAAGGGAAATTTCCGGAATCAGGCTGCGGCAAATCAATGCGGCAATTAATAATCCAGAAAGAACTTTTGAATATAGTAAGTTCCGGGTCATTTACGGTTTTGCTTTATTCTGATTTAAAGCCGTTAAAACAGTTTTAGCCTGCTGGTCGTCGGGAGCCATTTCCAGTATTTTTTCAAAATAGCTTTTGGACAAATCCTTGTTGGCAGCCGATTCTTTCGGGTCAGTCTTGTTTTCCCTGTCCGATTTAAAGAAATAATAGGATCCGAAATACCGGTAACATTCTACAATTTCTTTCTGATACTTATTTTGATCGCCGGTCTGGACCATGGAAAGCACTTTATCATACAGGTTCTTTGCTGAATCTGTCTGGGATTCAGGATCAAGAAGGGACTGCGTTCTGGCTCTCCAGATGTATCCCAGGTAGGATTTGCTAGCCAGGAGAGTGACATTGGCAAAACAACTGTCGGCGGTTTTAAGGTAGGATTTGTACCTGTCCTGCACCGGATCAGTTGCAGGATTTAGGATTTTCTGTTTTTCTCCGCTTTTTTTCAACGAATCATATCTGGCTTTAAGATCACTGCCTGCATAAAAGCATTCAAGACCTATATTGAAGTTCATATCAAGAATTTTCTGAGAAGTATTGGCCGGCGCCAGCCTGTAATACTCAATCGCTTTATCATGATTGTTGTTCTTGCTGTATATTTTGGCAATGGTGTTAAAATTATAATCTTTGGAGCTGTCTGCCTTGATTGATTTTTCAAGATTTACAATCGCCAGCGAATCCTGCCCGTTTTTATAAAGGAGGTTGCCATAATATTCATAATCCGAAGCCAGAATTTTATCCGGTCTCTGCATCTGGAAGAAACGCTGCATTTCTTTCAGGCCCTTGGCGTAATCACCGGTTTCATACGCGATATATCCCTCGATCCGGTACATGACCGGGTTATCAGTTCTTCCACGTATCAATTCAGTTAAAACGGAATCAGCCTTGCTGAACTCCTTAGTAAAAAACAGGATCAGGGCATATCGCTCCTGGTCATCCATGTCGTATTCACTGCGCTGAAGATAAGTTGTATAAGCATCTTTCGCCTCCTTATACACCCCGTGTGAAAAGCAAAGATCTCCCAATGACCGGTAAACAAGGATTAAATCAGGATTTGCATCAATTGCTTTGTGGAAAGCATCATAAGCTTCCTGGTAACTGTTAGCGTTACTGTACAGTAAACCGAGCTTATAATAACCTTCGGAATAATTCTTGTCATAATAAACCGAACTTTCATAATTGACCGATGCAAGTCCTAGATTTCCTTCCATAAGGTATAGATCACCAAGTGTTTCAAAATAGGGAGGGTTGAACTTGTTCAATTCTGAAGCATAGTTCAGGTATACATGAGCCGTAAGTGTATCGGATATTTCCGGAGACATGCAGGCCCTGGCAATATATACCAGGATATCGATATTTTTTTTTTTCCTTTTTTTTTCCATTTTTGAAATAATCCTCTCCCTCTTCCTTGTTATTTTTAAGGAGTTGCAGTTTCCCTGCTGCAACGAGATCTATCGCTCCATCGTGGTTAAGTGAGATGGCTTTCTGGTAACAGATGACAGCGGAATCTTTTTTTGGATGAAGGGAATACAGATCCCCCAGGTAGCACCAGGCCGAATCATAATCGGGTTTATTGCCGATGACCTGATAAAAACAGGACATGGCATGACTAAATTGATTTTCCTGTTTGTAGAAAAGCCCCTGTTGAACTGTTTGTGCCTGGGTGTGATACAGGAGCAAGATAAAGATGAAAGTGAATGATATTTTTCTCATAGTTTTTAAGAATTTCTTTTCATTATTGTAATAAGTCGCTGTTATGTACATCCACAACACGGGTGGGTACCGTTGCCGGTACAATACCGGATTTAAGGATGATCCGTTGACCCTTTTCACCTGCAACAAATGCCGTGAAACCTGTGACAAGCCCGTTCCTTGGTTCTGTGTTGATGATGTATACCTTCCGGCCAAAAGGATATTTGTTTTGAAATATATAGGCCTGGAAAGGGCGATAGGAATTATCCCAGGTGGCATGTTTTTCTTTACTTATCGCTACCGTTCTGATCTTTTCCAAAAAAGAGAGATGAGTGGGATCGTTCGGGTTGCTTATCCAGCACAAACCGATAATGCCCAGGGCTTCTTTATGTTCCGCAACGTAATTAATTACTTCGGTATTGCTGTCAAGGGCAGTCAGGCCGGCAGCTAATGGGATTCCAGTACAAATGGAATCCCTTGCATAGCGGACCGTGCTCGAATGCTGGTTGTCAAAAACCACTTCAATATTTCCTGAAGGATTTCCGGAATTCAGTTCTGACCATTTCCTGATCTTTCCGGTAAGAATATTCTTAACATCATATACGGACATCACCGTATCAGGATTACCGGGATTCACGATCAGGGCGATGGCATCCGAAGCGATAAGGGTCTGCCGGGGATAAATTTTCCTGTCGCGGTAAATCCGTATTTCCTGTTCACTTAAGGGCCGTGAAGAAAGTAAGAATCTTACGCTGTCATCAAGCAACAATTTAAATGCCTCGCTTTCAGGCATGTAGACAGGCTTTATACTGGCATAGTGATACAGGTCCTGGAATACCATTCTTTCACTTTCCATTATTGGTGTGTAAGTTTCATCAACGGCAATTTTTATCCGGCCTGAGGTCGGAGTATCCGAATATGGATCACGGTTTATGGAATTACAGGAATATTGTGAAATTGAAAGTACCAGAAGGACAATAATGTTTAACTGATTTTTCCCGTGATTCTGTTTCAGGGCTCTGTAAATCCGGAACAATCCATATGCAACGAGGAGAATTCCCAGGAGGAGGCTCAACTGTGGGGAGATCGGTTGAACGGAATGATTCGGATAGATAAGATAACTTCCGGCTCCCAGGTATATCAATCCCATTGCTAATCCCAGAATAGTGGGAATCTCAAACTTTGACTGGGGGGATTTAATCTTCATATTTTTAAATGTTTTTCCACCGGGAATTAATCGGTAAGGATGAATGTTACCGGAAGCACGAACAGAACTGAAACTGGCTTACCGTTTTGTCTTCCCGGGATCCAATCAGGCATATTGGATATCATACGGACTGCTTCCTGGTCAAGTGAGGTGTCCACGCCCTTTAATATCTGAACATTCTTGATCTTGCCGTTACTTGAAACCACGAATTGGACGAATACCCTCCCGCTGATATTATTTCTTTTGGCGCTTGCCGGGTATTCCATGTGCTTACCCATATATTTATAAAGTGCCTCTAAACCACCCGGGAATTCAGGTTGCTGTTCAACAACCCTGAAGGGATGATCATCACTTCCTTCACCTGATATCTGCTGATCCGCCGTAGGCATCGTGGCCGTGGCATCATTAGTCCCTTTATCATAGGTAACCGTTGAAATGGCCGCTTTGGTATCGATAACTTCCGACTGAGTCTTCAGCTCCTGTTCCTGCTTGACCTCCTCATCCTTTTTTATGACCGGCGGGGTGAATTTGATGGTGTTCCTTAGTACCTTTTGTACCTGTTGCTGTGCAATATCCTTGATCTCGTCAGCCTTGTTTTCCTTAGGCTTTGACATATTGATCACATCCAGCATTCGCACGGAAGTATCGCTTTCCCGCTTCGAATTGATCACATTCTTCAGGAATATCGGTGCGCTTACCAGGATTATAAACAGGGAAACGGCTACCAGGAGAGATAAAAGGTGCCTTCTTGATGAGAGGGCCCTTAACTGGTAAGCGCCATAATCTTTGTTCCTGGCATCAAAGATCATTTCGCACCATTGATTTGAATAAATATCGATTTTTGCCATAAACTAATTCACTTTTGTTTCCTGTTGATTTACTTTTTTCAATAAGTCCAGGTCTCCGGGAGTGATATCTACCAGGGCATATGTGCCAATGCTGCAAATAGCCATTTCGTCGAAAATATCGACGAGGTTTTTATAGGTGGCATCATTGGTGGCCTTGATGATCACAATGGGCGCAGTCTTATCCTTCATCAATTCCAGTTTCTGCCTGTTAAAGGTAGAATCGGGCATATTGGTTTTTTCCTTTTGTTCCTTAACGCTTTCCACTTTGTTCACTACGGCGAGGTTTTTCTCCAAAAGAAATTTACGGATGCCATCGGGGGCAAAGTCGGTGGTAGTCACAACCGGATCCACATTGGTTTTTTCGTCATGCATACCGGTCCAGTAAAAGATTTTGTTATCCTTTCCCAGAACAATGGTAATGGCCCGGGAAGCTTTCACCTGGTTCTGCTCTTCCGGTTTTACTTTTTCCTTTGATGGCATGGCCAGTTCCATGGTCTGTGGTTTGATCATGGTGGTCGTCTACATGTAAAAGGTATTTAGGAGGAATCCCAGGTCGACCATGGGCGTGAAGTCGATGCGTGTCGACATCTTTTTAGGCTTGCCTTTTTTGGCCTTGCCTTTTTTCTCAGTTGATACTTCAGCCATAACCTATTCAGATTTTTTTCTTCAAAGGATCTTCCTGTAAACCGGTGATCAGATTATACCGGTTTTCATCAAGGTCCTGGAGAG
>JBJKSY010000584.1:0-1603 GCA_046703645.1 Cyclobacteriaceae bacterium | reverse complement strand
ATCCCTTCGGTTTACTCCCTTGGTTTAAATGTCAGCTTTTAAAGTGTCGTAAAATGAAAAAATTTCATCTCTCCGCCTTCTTTGTTATTATTCTTATACAGGGGATCATTCTGATATCTTTTACTGCATGCCAGGACTTCCTGGATAAACCTCCCCAGGGACAATTGTTGTCTTCATCATTTCCCGTAACCGCAACGGACGCCCTTTCATCGACCAATGCAATTTATTATACACTTCGCGATGCAAATTATCATACCGGGTATTTCCCCATATACGATATAATGTCTGATGACGCACGGAAGGGAAGCAATCCGAGTGACCAGGCTTCAACTATAGGTCCCTATGACAGCTTCACTAATATAGCTACTGAAGAAAGCCTCGACCGCTGGTGGTCAACTTTATATCAGGGAATTAAGCGTGCCAACGTAGTAATTGTGAATGTGCCTGATATTGCAATGGATGAGACGCTTAAGAATCAATATATCGGTGAGGCCAAATTCCTCAGGGCGTTATTCTATTTCGACCTGGTCAGGGGATGGGGTGGTGTTCCGCTGGTTACCGACCTGACCCCTCCGCTGGACCTTTCAAGGGCTTCAGCAGATGATGTGTACTCGCTTATTATACAGGATCTCCTGTTTGCCATTGATAACTTGCCGGAAAAATCCAAAGAAAGCCCTTCGAACTATGGAAGAGCCACTAAAGGAGCAGCAAAGTCACTTCTGGCAAGAGTTTATCTTTTCAGGGGAGATTATGAAAATGTTGAAAAATACACCCTCGAGGTGATCAACTCAAAGGAATATTCTCTTGAACCCGATTTTGCAGATGCCAATAGTGTAAAAGGTGAACAGGGCGTGGAATCTATCTTTGAAATCGGTGCGCTGGGTAAACTGGAAGGGATAGAAAACGGCGGAGACTTTTATGGAAATGTACAAGGAGTAAGAGGCACACCAAACAGGGGCTGGGGATTTAATCGCCCGACCCTTGACCTGATCCATACGTTTGAACCGGGAGATCCCCGGTTGAATGCTACTGTCATATTTCTCGGAGAGGTCCTGGATGGCGTAAAGATAATTGGCGATGTTCAGACTCCGGATGTAACCCTTTCCGGTTCAGATACCGTTGAAATCGAATGTTATAATCAGAAGGTCTGGACACCGGGAACAACGGTGGCAGCCACCCAGGGATATAACCGACGGTTAATACGCTATGCGGACGTTTTGCTGATGGCCGCCGAAGCATTGAACCAGAATGGTAAACCCACTCAGGCTCTCCCCTACCTGAATATGGTTAGGGCCCGCGCCAGGGGCGGTAATCCGAATATTCTTCCTGACATTACGGTGACTGATAAAAGTGAATTGCAAAAAATCATTATGCATGAAAGAAGGGTAGAACTTGCCCTGGAAGGATTCCGGTTCTGGGATCTCATTCGTACAAATATGGTTGATTCCGTATTAGGCCCAGTGGGGTTTAAAAAGGGTAAAAACGAATTATTGGCAATTCCCCAGCAGGAAATTGATCTGTCGCAAGGCAAACTGACACAAAATCCCGGCTGGGAATAACCCGATAAAAATTCATATGTAAGGCTCATTTATAACACTATAAT
>JBJKSY010000583.1:0-6454 GCA_046703645.1 Cyclobacteriaceae bacterium | reverse complement strand
CTCCTGACCTACCAGGCATTTACTAAAGACGGGACCCTTGAAAGTTATGAAAAATTCATTCAGAGCTTTCCTACTTCATCGCATTGGAATGATGCCGTAGCTAAAATATTCGTCTTATCGACAGCGGATAACAAGCCGGGATCCTATATCGATTTTATCAGGAATTACGCCGGATCCCGGATGGCCCCCATAGCAGCTTATTATCTCTATTTTACAGCCAGGGATACCACCTGGCTTTTGTCACAAAATACAGAAGATTATCCCTTCCTCGATTCCATAAAATCCCTGATATACCGCGACACCATGAATATCTTTCCTGTATATGAAAATAACCGGTATGGATTTATGGCACAGTCAGGAAAGATCATGTTGCCAATGCAATTCAGGAATATTGATCCTTCGTATCTCTGCGGAGATATCAAATCATTCTTCCTTGTAGTATGGAGCGATAGTAACAAGGAAATATTGTCGAGAACCGGCAGAGTTATTTTTGATAAGTCTTTTTATAATGTAAACGACCTTGGTTATGGATTCCTGAAATTAAGTCAGGATGCAAAATATGGCCTGATCCACCAGTCCGGATTGGAAATTCTTCCTTTTGAATTCAGGGACATCGGTCTTGTGGGAAACCATTTCATAAAGGCAAAAAAAGATCAGGGCTGGATGCTGTACACTCTGGCCGGCGAAAAGCTCACAGAGGATACATACGATGACATTCGTGAGGAAGGTGACTTCATTATTTTTGAAAGGACAGGAAAACTTGCCGTTACGAGGATACAGGATATATTGGCTCTGTTAAACAAGAAACCCTGGGAACCGGAATTTAAGTATGATGACGCCGTCCTTCTGGACAACAGTCAC
The DNA here is from genome assembly GCA_046703645.1 of Cyclobacteriaceae bacterium. Taxonomy (GTDB): domain Bacteria; phylum Bacteroidota; class Bacteroidia; order Cytophagales; family Cyclobacteriaceae; genus DATDPY01. Next base: position 5,593 of record JBJKSY010000583.1, on the reverse strand, counting down.
ATTATATGCATTCGAGATCATGAAGAAGGCATTCTTGACAGTGAAATGAAATTCGTCATTCCTTTTGAACTTCATCATATATATTCCTATAAAGATGGTTGGATCGCAAACCAGGATTCTTTGTCGACCGTTTATGACAGGAATTTTCTCAATATTTCAGGCACCGGACTCAAAGGACTCGTTTATAAAGGAAGCTGGATGACAGGGAAAGTACGGAATAAATGGATCTTATACCGGAACTTTTCTCCTGTTCCGGATGAATTTTTATTTGATTCGGTTTATTTAATCAATGAAGACTATGCATGGATAAAAAATGGACAGAAGGAAGTGATCATGGTTAGGGGTTTTAAGACAATAAACGTGAATAATTACAAGGGCTTTGAACTTATACCGAGGGCCCAGCAATCCCCCCGGGAGGATTTTCCGAAATATCTGATGTTATGGAAAAAGGATAATCAGTACTCCATGCTTGGCCCTTCCGGGAATATCCTGTTTTCCGGAAAATTCGAGAACCTGAAATCACTTGGATATGATTACTTCATTTTCACGAAAAATAAAAAATATGGACTTCTGAATACCAGCGGGAAACAGGTTCTTAAACCAGTTTATGATGGAATAGCTGATTATTATAAAGGATTTGTAACTACGTTTTCTGATGTCCGTTTTGGCCTCGCAAATCCCGATAAAAATATTGAGATAGAGCCGGAATTCACGTCTGCCCCGGAACCTTTTAATAATAAATATTTTATCTTCAGGAATAAAGACCACATCGGTTTACTGAATGAAAAATGTGAGACCCTCATCGATACGGTGGGGGACCAGATCAAGGTATGGAATGACACTTCTTTTGTATTACATTCCGGAAATTTCTGGTCAATCCGGTCTTATTCCGGCCGCCGGGTGCTGTATTCTGATTTTCTAAGTTTTAAAGAAATAGCTTCGGGTGATGGTTATCGTGTGTACCTTACCGAGAATCAGAATGGCTTCGGCCTGGTGAATAATGTCACGGGCTCTTTTATAAATAATACTTTTACGGATATAACAAATATCGGCACAGAAAGTGACCCTGTTTATTTTGCGGAAAAATATATACCCGAGGCTGATTTTTATATTGTAATATATTATTCATCCACAGGCAAAACTCTTCGAAAGCAGGTTTTTACTTCACAGGAATATTCCAAAATATATTGTCATTAATCGATTCCTGCCTGCTCCTTTATAATTTTAAGTCCTTCCTCAAAATCCCGGGGGTGATAATCTAGTAATTTTTCAGCCTTTTCAGTTATGAGCCCGGTAATAAGCGGCCTCTTAGCAGGTTGTGGGAAATCCGAAGTAGATACTTTTTTAATGAGGGCTTGGTCAAGATTAAAATAACGTGCGGTCCTGATTGCCATTTCATAAGGGCTGAGAGTATCCTTACCGCCAAGGTGAAAAATTCCTGAAAGCTTTTTCTCGAGTATAGACCTGCATCCGATGACTACGTCCTCAGCCAGTGTAGGATTCCGTACCTGGTCCGCAACAACCCTGATATTTTCTTTTTTTTGAAGACTATCCAGCACCCAGGTGACAAGGTTTTTTCGAGGGGCGGATTTCAAATAACCGTAAACCAGAATAATACGGACGATGGCATATTCCTTCAAGGAATTCATGATAATCTTTTCTGCTTCCCATTTGCTTCTCCCGTATTCCGATACAGGGTCAGGAAGGTCTTCTTCACGGTAGGGGCCCCGGTTGCCGTTGAAAACGAAATCCGTGGAAAAATGCAACAGGAAGGAATGAAATGATTGAGAGAGATCCGCCATGTGTTCAACGGCCCCGACATTTACCCGGTGGCATTTTTCAGGATTCAGTTCACAATCGTCAGCCTGGGTGATTGCAGCAGTATTAAAAATAAAATCAGGACGGTATAATTTAATAAGTCCGGCGCCCCGGTCTTTGTCGGTAATGTCGTAGGGTTCGTAGGTTACATTTTCCGGGAGAACAAAACGGCAGTAACCTTTTGAGGTCGCAATGACCCGTATATCTTCCCGGGTCGATAATTCCCGGATGATCTTCTGCCCAATCAATCCGTTGGCACCCGTAAGAAGGAGAATCATACAGAAGCTAATTAAGGCTGATCAGGGTAGTGGTAACCGTAAAGCTTGGTTATCTTTTTCCTGGGCATTTTTGTAACGGTAACCGTCAGGACCACATCATCCAGAGGCCGGTCAAGCGAATCGGTTTTGACTGCCGCAATCTTATCAATAACATCCAATCCGGAAATTACCTGGCCGAAAACCGTATATGCCCCGTCGAGGAAAGGAGTTCCCCCTACCGTTGTATATTTTTCTATCTGCAGCTTGCTTAACGGCTTATCATAGGTGACGTTGAATTGCTTGGCCATCACGCCCTTCAATGAGAGTATAAGATTTCTAAGTGAGTCTATCTTATTTTCTTTCTGAAGTTCCATCGCCTGATCCAGTATGGCTTTATTAACAGGTTGTCTTACATAGGAATTGAAATCCTTGTATAAAAGTGTATAATTTATGGTGCTTTCCTCAAGTTCTTTTTTAGTATAAACTTTACCCTGAACGATATAAAACTGGCTCCCGCTGGATGCTCTTTTGGGATTGATGTCGTCATTTTCACGGGCTGCGGCAATTGCGCCTTTCTGATGGATAAGATTGGGATTGAATTCGGCAGGAATGGTATATTTTGGTCCACCATTTCCCAACGCCACCCCGGGTTTTGCATGTCTTGAATTGGGGTCGCCGGTCTGGATCATAAAGTGATTGATGACACGGTGAAACAGAAGACTGTCATAGTAACCCTCCTTTGCGAGTTTTATAAAATTTGCTTTGTGTTTCGGAGTGGCGTCATAAAGGATAGCTTTCATATCCCCGAATTTGGTTTTAATGGTGATCAGGTAATCCTTTTTGCCCCCGACACTGCAGGCAGTGAGGAAAAAAGAAAATTGAATGATAACAACCAGGAAATATTTGATAGTCTTCATGTCTTTTTATCTAATATTTATAAATCAAATCTAGGTAAAATTGTTCAATTGCTTTTGACAGGGTTGTGCTTCATTTTGATCTCCCTGAATATCTCGCATGCCTGAAGCGACATATCAAGGAACAGGATTTTAACGTTGGCATTTCTTTCAAGGTGATACGATGATTCCGTGAGCAATTGCGTGAACTTCTCAATGGCCTCCTGGTTCATGATTACGGAAAATTTCCTTACAAAATCCAGTTCCTCCCCCATGACCCTTACCAGCCTGGATTCACCCAGCTCCCAGACCAAAGATTCCCGCAACATGCTAAGCCCGTATTGAAGGAGAGTTTGCTGTGATACCTTGCCTAAAGAATGGTACTTTTCAGCATATTGAACCAGTTGACCGTAATCCTCCTGGTAACAGAGTCGCATCCAGTCCCGGAACATCACATGACTGTTCAGTTCCACTTCACGGGCGAGTCGCAAAGCTTCATTGATATTTCCGTCGACAAGATGTGCGATTTTACGGGCTTCTTTTTTCTCGATGAAATGTTTTTCAACCAATATGCCTATCAGCTCCTCATCGGAAAAAGGCTGGATAAATATTGTCTGGGTCCTGGACAGAATCGTGGGCATTAATCTTTTTTCGTCATTCGTCACCAGGATGAAAATGGTATCATCCGGGGGTTCTTCTATTTCCTTCAATAAAGCATTTGCGGCCGGTGCATTCATATATTCCGGAAGCCATATCAGCATTATATTATACCGGGCCTCGAAAGGTTTCAGAGACAATTTCCTTATGATCTGGCGACTTTCTTCTACAGAAATATAAGGTTGCTTGTCTTCACCTCCGAAATAAGTGCTCCAGCCCGAAGCATTGTTATAAGGATCCTGCAATACGAAATTTCTCCACTCGGGAAGCAGGTTATCGCTGATGGCATCCTTGTTTTTCTGAGAAATGAAAGGAAAGGAAAAATTCACGTCTGGATGGATCAGTTTCTGGTTCTTATGACATGCCGGGCAAACGCCGCAGGCATCGTCCTGGCTCTTATTCTCACAGAATAAATAAGTGATGAATGCCAATGCCATGGCAAGATTTGCGCTTCCCTCATTTCCTGAAAAAAGCAGGGCGTGCGCTATATGTTCATTCCTGATAGCAGTGATCAGCTTGTTCTTGATATCTTCATTTCCGATAATTTCTTTGAAAAGCATATTTATGGTGTTTGAAGGCGGAACTGCGAAGTCATGTCATAAACGGCTTTGAGCATATTTATTTCATCTTCACTGAATAACCTGTTCCTGCGGCTCATCATTTTCCCTGCGGAATCAATGGCTTTGTCGAAAGCATATTCAGGTCCCTGTTTATATCCTCCCCAGGAAAATGAAGGAATATATTTGGGAGTTAAACCCGCGCCGAAAATATTCGCCGATACTCCAATTACGGTTCCCGTGTTGATCCTGGTACCGATCGCCGTCTTGGAATGGTCACCCATAAATACGCCGCAGAACTGTTGCCCGCTGTCCCGGAATGAAACAGTTTCATAATCCCAGACTTTCACATTTGAATAATTGTTTTTCAGGTTGGAATTATTGGTGTTGGCCCCCAGGTTACACCATTCACCGATCACGGAATTCCCGAGATACCCGTCATGAGCCTTGTTCGAGTTTCCCAGGAATATACTGTTTTTTACCTCCCCCCCGACTTTACAGAAACGGCCTATTGTTGTATTCTCCCGGATTTTTGCCCCCATGGAAATAACCGCTCCCTCCAGAACGGCAACAGGCCCGTGAAGGGAACTTCCTTCCTGGATCTCGGCATTTTCTCCCAGGTAGATGGGACCGTCTTCAGCGTTGAGAATGGCGGATCGGATTTTTACTCCCTTTTCGATGAAAACATTTCTTTCATTGTAAATCCGGGTAAAGGGATCAGGCATTTTAGAAGAGTTCCTGTTTAGGGTTATTAAAAAGATGTCCTTAATGATTTCCGGGCCATTTTCGAGGAACAGGTCCCAGGGTTTTGAGATCTTTTTTACTTCATGCCTGAAATATACGCTTTTAAGGCCTTGAGGATTGAAAATTTGCCCGGGGCCAGGTACCTGGTCGCTGTTCACTCGTGCTGCCAGGATTCCGGAATCATTTACCAGGGAACTTGATTCAGCAAGACCGGATATAGCTTTAACGAGATTTTCATCAGGCAATAAAGCACTGTTGATGATAAGGTTATCATTGTCAAAATCCTGAGGATACAATTTTGCAAGATAGGGCATGGTACCCCATGAAATATCCCTATTCATGTGATGCGCCCATTTTTCCCTTATGCTCAGAATACCGGTTTTAAGTTCCGATACAGGCCGGGTCAGTGTCAGCGGGTATAATGCCTTATGAACGGCTGGCTCATCGTAGAGAATTATTTTCATCAGGAAGGATTTTTCCTAGGCAAATATAGGGTAATAAAAAAAACCGGTGAACCCGGTTAAGGAAATAATGAAATTATGCAGAATTCAGGCAGTGAATACTTGCCCGGTTATTTTTTATTGTAACGTTTGTTGAATTTCTCAACACGCCCTGCCGTATCCACAAAGATCTTTTTGCCGGTATAGAAAGGATGAGATGCCGAACT
>JBJKSY010000582.1:0-4028 GCA_046703645.1 Cyclobacteriaceae bacterium | reverse complement strand
GGTCCATCGGTCTTTTTGGTTCTTTTGTTGAGAACAGACAGAATGAGCAAAGCGATGTGGATCTGATTGTGGAATTTGAAAAGGATAAAAAGACCTATGATAACTATATAAATCTTGCCTTTTATCTTGAAGATTTATTTAAACGTAAAGTAGAATTAGTGACCCCGGAATCGCTTAGCAAATATCTTAAACCGCATATCCTGAAGTCAACCGAATATGTCCCTCTCAATCTATGAATTACTGCAGCATATCAGGGATGAGGTAAATTATCTGCAATCCGTTTCTCAAAATCTCTCCTTTGAGGAATTTGCAAAAAATGAAACATTAATCAGGGCATTTTCCCGAAGCCTTGAAATAATAGGAGAGGCCACAAAAAAAATCCCTGACTCATTTAAGGATAAGTATAAGAATGTTCCCTGGCGTCAGATTTCAGGAATGCGCGACAAGCTGATTCATGATTATTTTGGGATTGACCTTGAAATTGTCTGGGATGTAATTAAAAACAAATTACCTGAATTGAAAAGTCACCTGGAAGTGATCTTTAAAAGGTTTGATACAGACGGTAAATAAGATTTGGTTCTGATCTCCTTACTCATTCTCAAGAAACCAGCAATAAGTAAGATTTTTAGTTTATTAGATGATTTTATTTCCGCTGTAAATGAGATCTTCTAAGAGGAGGGAGGGGCTACGCTCATACATACATGATTTCCGGTTCTATTTTTTTAAAATATTTATCTTTGATTCACTTTCGGGAAACCAGGTCAACTTTCCTTTTGATATTAGTTTCCAGAAAATCTGCCAGGTCGATAAACTCCATACCTACCGGTTTGGAGAATTCGACAATAATATCGATGTCACTGGTCTCAGGAGTAAAATCATTTCGAACAATAGATCCGAATAAACCGATAGATTTTACAGAATACTTTTTTATCAGTTCAGGCTTGAGTTTTAATAATATATCCTTGATGAGTTTTAAATGGCGCATTATGAATAATTTGTTTATTCAAAAGCTGAAATAAAGCTACGAATATTTCAAAAATTTAATTCGTAATTTAAATCCTTAAAATTGCATCGATATGGGAGCATTAGAATTAAAATCTGATATTCATAAAATGATTGATGGAATACAAAACGAACAACGATTGCAAATACTAAATTATTTTTTAAAAGCAAGAGCATCCAATCAGCCCGGAAATCATTGGAACTCACTTACGGAAGAACAGAGGCGGGAAGTATTACTGGCTGTTGAAGAATCTGAAGATAATAGCAATTTTACTAACCGGGATGAGATTTTTAAAAAGACTTAAAAATGCTGATAGCTTAAAGCACATATCCTGAGGTAAACCGAATATTTCCCAATTAATTTATAAATTACTGCCGCATACCAGGGATGAGTTAAATTATCTGTTATCTGTTACTCAAAATAACTCCTTTGACGAATTTGTAAAAAATGATACATTAATCAGAGCATTTTCCCGAAGCGTTGAAATAATAGGATAGGCCACAAAATAAATCCTGGATACATTTAAGGATAGGTATAAAGATATTCTTTGGAGTCAGATTTCAGGAATGTGCGAAAAGCAGGTTAATCAGAATTTGTTTTGTTTTTATTGCGATTTAAGTAATCATGAGCAAATTTTTAATTATTAGAAATCAAGGTATTTGATTGTTCAAATTTTATTAGTATATTCCAAGTTCAGGGGTTCAAGTGGGATGCAACCAGCTCGCTGATAAGCCCCTAAATTATTGGGCTTCAAATGATTTATTGGGAAAATGCAAATACTGGACGCCAGGAACAGATTTATTTTTTTCCTTTTTACTATCAATTTTAGGCAAGGAGAGTCTAAATATGATTTGACACAAAACACGGCTGTAATATTCAATATTTTTTTCCTGTACTATTCACAATACGGTGCTTGGGCTATTATTCATGCCGGCTCGGAAATATTTTGTATAAAGGATATCAGTAGGCTACCGGGACTTACAATACTTAATATAATCGATGAAACATAAATCTAGGTCTTCGTCAGTTCTTATCGAAAAATCGAAAAAACAAAGTGTTACCGGTCGGAGATTAAACCTCCTGCAGGTGAAAGAAAACGAAAAAACTATTGAAACACTTACCTGTGAGCTGAAAATTGAGGCAGCACTTGAAAGAATCCGGCGCAGGGCATATGCAATGCGGAACAGCAAGGATATGTATAAGGTCATTTCCGAAATTTCCCGGCAACTGGTATACCTTGGATTTAAATTTGATAGCGCCCAATGTTCCAACCATATCGAATATAAAATAGACCATGATATGTATTTATGGATTGCAACACCTGATCAGGAATTCATTTACACAGATCGTGTTCATATTCCTTACTTTGATCATCCATTATTCACAATGTGGCCTGAAATTTTTGATAATGGAATCGATTTTACCACTTTCAAACTTACACTCAAAGAAAAAAATCGGTTCCTCCGGTACTTTTTCAGTCTTCCTTTTGGGAAATATATATCACGGAAACAAAAAGATGAAATGCTGGCAGCTCCCGGTTATGCTTGTTCTGTGGCCATTCGCTCAAAATCATCGTTTGCTGTCAGCAATTATGACGGGATTGCATATTCGGAAGAAGAAAATAAAATTCTCAAAAGAATTGCTGTCGTTTTTGACCAAGCATACTCCCAATTTACACTTCTTCAGAAGGCTGAAGCCCGGGCATATGAAGCCAGTATTGAAGTCGCAGTTGAAAAATTAAGGACAAAAACAATGGCTATGAAGAAAAGCCAGGATCTGTCTTCTGTTATTTATTTCATGAATAAACTATTGTTGGACCTGAATGTAAATCAGAGTACGACCGACATTACCGTTAACCTTGATACAAAAGATAAAAGTGCCGATATATGGATCGCGGGGGCAATACACTCTTATACCAATAAATTCCATATTAAATTTAATGATCATCCTGCGTTTACCAATTTGCTGAAAGCTCTGAAAAAAGGACTGACTTTTTACACCGAACATTATAATAAAAAAGAGAAGAACATTTTCCTGAGCTATATCCTCACCAAAACTGATTTTAAATCACTCCCGGATAGAACGAAAAGTGAAATAATGAATACCCCGGGACTGGTAAGATCCACTGTTGTATTAAAAAATACCTATATAACCCTTCAGCGGTATTCCGATGAACCTTTCACTGATGAGCAGAACGAAATTTTAAAACGATTCGGTAAAGTTTTCGAGCAAAGCTATACCCGTTTCCTTGACCTGCAAAAAGCCGAATCACTGGCCCGGGAATCTGAAATTCAATTAGCGCTGGAAAGGATTAGGGCCCGGTCACTCACTATGCAAAAGAGCGGTGAACTCCAGGAGGTTATCCGTGAAGTCTATGAACAATTAAAATTGATTGATTTCGAAGCCGATGTGGCTGAAATAATTACTAAAAATCAGGAAAAAGATCTATATGAAGTCTGGTTGGCTAATTCTAATAATACTTATTCCCAAAAAATAGAAATAGAAACCAATCGGGGAGGGGGTATCATAATGAGAGATACTTTAAATGCACTTCAAAATAAATCTGACCTGATTAAGTGTTATTCGTATAAAGAAAAAAACAGCTTTTTTAAATATTTATTAAATAAAACTGATTTCAAATTTATTCCGGAAGATCGAAAACAATTCATGATCAAAGCATATGTTTACAATGTTTGTACGATTAATTCCGTTAATGCCACACTTCAAATAATCCGTTATAACGACAATATTTATTCTGATGAGGATATTTCAGTGATCCAACGTTTTACAAATGCTTTTAATCAGGCGTATATACGTTTTCTGGATCTGCAAAGGGCTGAGAAACAAGTCCGTGAAGCCCAAATAGAGGCCGCTTTGGAAAGAATCCGTGCAAGAACCATGGCTATGTATAAGAGTGAAGAGTTAGCTGAAGTTATAACTCAAATGGATTCTGAAATCAGGGACCTGGGAGTTACACAGGATGTTTCCAATATTATTAGTGACATAGATCCGCATAAAAAAAGCG
>JBJKSY010000581.1:0-4135 GCA_046703645.1 Cyclobacteriaceae bacterium | reverse complement strand
TTTATGAATACGACGCTATTGCCGATGCAATCTCCATAGGTAGGGTCCAGGCCCAGCAGGCATGGGCAGGGAACATTGCAGGAACAGCTTTCGGCATATTCCGCATCGATTGACCAGCTCTGTGCATTGAGATCAAATGATGATATCAACACGAGCAAGATAGCAGGAATTATATGTTTTTTCATAGACCAAATTTTTCCAATATAACAGGTTTATTTTTTAATAATTCAAGTAAGAGAGAATAAATTAATTGGAATAAAACTTAAGACATGAAGCCGGTCACTATTCTTAATAAATAAAGATCATTTTAAATTACCCCGGCAATTAAAAATATTGGTAATATTATTCAAATAATTATTCATATTTAATGATAAAAATGTCCTTGTCTCTACTACAAAAAAACAATGCGGATGAAAAAGTATACAATTGTAATATTCCACCTTTGATCTATGTAGAAATAGGTTTTACGGATTATAGAAAAAATATATCATGATAATCATGTCAAAAACATCAATTACTTTCAGGAAATATCGATTAAATGCTTATTATCATACAGACTTAATTTTTAAAATATTCTTGATTAAAATGTAAATTATCGCTATTTTATTCAAATTTATTTCGGCCTTAAAAATATTTGCAATGCGGAGGTTTTTTTAGGATCATGAAATTATCAACTATGTTCAGGGCCAAATCATCAAATTCCATATCAAAATGAGACTGATTAATTCACTATCTATCCGGACCAAACTGTTCATTATCAGTTTAATCCCGCTGGTTGTGTTGTGTTATTATTTGCAAATAAATCTCAGGAGAGAGTTTACCATTCGTAACAGCGCCATGATCGACCTGAAATACACGTCTGAGTTGAACGATCTTTCAGGTCTACTAAGTGAGCTTCAGAAGGAAAGAGGATCCACACTCGCCTTCATGGCTGGTCAGTCAGCGGATTTAAAGGATCAGTTATTTTCTCAATTTGAATCGACTGACAAAACCATTTCAACTTTTGAAAAAAGTTACCGGAATTCAAATTCATACAGCAAGCTTTATTGGAAATATCTTAACAGTCTTCGTGTAATGCGATCATTCATTAATGATGCCGGGAAAACGGAAACTATCAGTGATTTTTATTCAAATCTGAAGACAATTTTAATTGACCGTGCATCCGAAATCGCGAGGGAATCAGAAAACCAGGACATAAAAAATATGTTCAACGTGAACATATTATTAATAGAATCCAAGGATTATCTAAGCTCTATGCGTACGCGTCTCGGCAAGGCATTACTTACCGGAAGATTTGAAAAGGATGGGTTTGGACGATTTGCTTCATACAGGGGTGAATATTTAAACACACTGCACGATTTTCAGAATGGGTGTTCGCCTGAACTTTCTAAATATTTTGCCGAAAAATTCCGCGGGCCTTTTGTAGACCAGACAAATGAAATCATTGATTCTGTTTATGCGCATCCCGATCTGGCAGGGATACATACCTCTTATCATACATGGCGGGAAGTATCTTCCAGCAGCATTAATATTCTGGATAATATAGAAGACTACTCAAGATCCTTAATCCGTAATGAAGCCAATATAAATTATAGTTCCGCAAATCACCGCCTGTTATTTGCTGCCGCCCTCGCCCTGATTATAATTGGTGTCATTATATTTATTACCGGATCAACCATAAGAGGGATTACGCAGGCAATATACCGGCTGAAACTCACAGCCGACCGGATGGCATTGGGAGATGTCAATCTTTCATTCAATATCGTTTCAAAAGACGAGCTGGGCGATCTTGCCAGATCATTTAAGGAAATGATTAAAATAACCGGGGAATATTCCAGGCTGGCAGATATCATCGGGAAAGGAGATTATTCTCAGGAAGTCAAGGTCAGAGGTAAAGATGATATTTTAGGGATTGCCTTAAATAATATGGAGCAAAACCTCCGGCAATTATCACTGCAAAACGAAACCAGAACATGGCTTCTCCAGGGATCAGCGGAATTGAATGATGCCATGCGGGGAGAAAAGGAAATCATTGATCTTGCACAAAGCATAATAAGTAAGCTGGCTGTTATCATGGATGCCAAGATCGGGGCAATTTACATCAGGAAAAATGATCAACTTGATATGGTGGGAAGCTATGCTTACCAATACAGGAAGGAAAATTCCAATTCATTTAAAATCGGCCAGGGTCTTGTCGGCCAGGCTGCCCTCGAAAAAAAACCGATTTTATTCAGCCAGGTGCCGGATAACTATGTTCACATCAACTCAGGGCTCGGTAATTCCATTCCGAAGAATATCATTATCTACCCTATGATTTATGAAGAAGAGGTGAACGGGGTACTCGAACTCGGAAGCCAGATGGAATTCAATGAATTACATATGAGGTTTCTTGAGATTGTCAGCGAAAATATTGCTATCGCCATCAACTCGGCACAATCCAGGACACAACTCAACGAGCTCCTCGAAGAAACCCAGCGACAGGCTGAAGAGCTGGAAGCACAGCAGGAAGAGTTACGGCAGACCAATGAAGAATTGCAGGAAAAAACCGAGCTGCTGGAAAAATCCGAAGCCGAATTAAGGGCCCAGCAGGAGGAATTGCAGCAGAGTAATGAGGAATTGGAAGAGAAAGCCAATATTCTCGAAGAGCAAAAACAAAAACTGGAGGATGCAAAAATTGCCCTTGAATTAAAGGCCAGAGAGATTGAGGTGACCAGCAAGTACAAATCAGAATTCCTCGCAAATATGTCCCATGAGCTCCGCACTCCTTTAAACAGTATTCTCATCCTTGCCCAGCTTCTCTCCGAAAACAAGAATAAGAATTTAAAGGAAAAGGAAATTGAATATTCCATGAACATATATAATTCCGGAATCGACCTTTTAAACCTCATTAATGAGATCCTCGATCTTTCCAAGGTGGAATCCGGGAAAATCGAACTGGATATAAATGACGTTCCCTACCATGATATTAAAGAAGACCTGTCGGCCATGTTCGCTGAAACGGCAAACAGCAAATCCATCGATTTCAGCATCAGTATTGAAAAATCCCTGTCCCAGCTCTCCATCAATACGGACAAGCAGAGGCTGGAGCAGGTATTGAGGAATATTCTTTCCAATGCTTTTAAATTCACTCCCGGAAACGGGAAGGTCAGTCTTACAGTCAGTAAAATTAACGGTTCCGAATTTAGCAGCCGGTTTAAGCCCGGTGATCAGGTAATTTCGTTCAGCATAGCAGATACGGGAATCGGGATTCCCGAATCAAAACAGGCAATAGTATTTGAAGCCTTCCAGCAGGCTGATGGTTCAACAAAAAGAAAATTCGGCGGTACCGGGTTGGGGTTGTCCATCTCGCGACAGATTGCCGAAGCGCTTGGCGGTGAAATCAATCTGAAAAGCATTGAAGGGACCGGCAGTACTTTTAATTTGTTGCTTCCCGAAAAATTCGACCAATCGAAGATAACAGGTGCCGAACAGAAGGTGGAGCTGACGGGAAGAAAGCCTGCTTTAACCCATGAAAAAAAGAAGATCTCTGAATCTATATCAAATGAATGTCACCAGGAAACGGATATTTCCGACGACAGGTATGCAATAAAAGAAAACGATAAACTGATCCTTGTGATCGAGGATGATCAGGATTTTGCCGGTCTGCTCCTCAATTTTATCAGGGAAAGAAATTACAAAGGAATTATTGCGACACAGGGAAATACAGGATTGAGCCTGGCCCGCCAATTCAAGCCTGATGCCATATTATTGGACATGAACCTTCCTGTAATGGATGGCACGGAGGTCCTGCTGCACCTGAAAAATGACCCGGATATGCGTCATATTCCCGTACAGGTTATTTCTGGTTACGACAAACGCAAGGAAGGATTTGAGCTGGGTGCATTTGATTTTATTAAGAAACCTGTAACAAAAGATATGCTAAATTCTGTTTTCGATCGTATCGAAGATTTTATAAACCGAAAGCTTAAGAGGTTACTTATTGTAGAAGATGATGAGGTTCAGAATAAAGCTATCAGGAACATGATCGGAAACGGTGATGTAAAATGTTTCTCGGCATATTCAGGAAAGGAGGCTTATGAAATACTGTGCAAGGAAAATTATGACAGCATCATTGTGGATCTGGGTCTTCCCGATA
>JBJKSY010000580.1:0-4005 GCA_046703645.1 Cyclobacteriaceae bacterium | reverse complement strand
AAATAGTTGCCCCCGATGTAAATTTATTCATCAGGCATCCTTATCATAGTCTCGCAGAATACGATTCCGTTCAGAAATCACTGCCACCGGAGAAAAGGGACGTGTGGTTAACCAGGTTGATGCGCAGAAAAACCCTGCAGATAAGGTCGCGGTACAAGAATAACGGTTCTGAATTTTTCGGGAATTTTGCCAAATCCTTTACAACCAACTTCCCGAAAATATTTTTTATACTGTTGCCGATTTTTGCCCTGATCCTGAAAGCGCTTTATATCCGGAGGGACTTTTATTACAGCGAACACCTGGTATTTGCCATTTACTTTTACGATTTCTTCTTTTTGACCGGGATCATTTACATGCTTCTCAATTATATACCCGGTATGGGTTGGTTGCAGGGATTGTTATTCTTCTGGATACTGGTTTATCTTTTATTGGCCATGAAGAGAATGTACAAACAGGGATGGTCAAAAACGATAATTAAATACTTTTTCCTGCTCTCAATTTTTACTTTTTGTGTCGGGGTGGTACTGTTGATCAATGTCGTTATTGTTTACCTTATGATTTGATCTATTCTCCTGTTGCTTGTAAACAGATCGAAGGGTAAATTTTTATATTCCTTTGAATTTGTGTATTTCTTCATTTTAAAGTGACGACATCCCCGGACCTAATCCGTTGATTCCCGTTTCAAAGTGATCATCCGCAAACAGGCCACCTGGAATATGAAGTAAAGTGCCGGCATGTAACTTCAGCATGCTATGGAGTAAGGAAGATTGGTTTTCTGATACTATAATCCGAGTCTCTTGCAGAAGACTCGGATTGGGGAAATGGGTAGAAGACCCGGATTGGGGAAAAGTGACGACATCCCCGGACCAGCCTTGTGCGGCAGGAAAGCGGTTCCGGGTCCATAAATTATAAAGTAAGATTTCATTTAAAGGTTTTCAATTCCTGATTTTATGGGAGATTGCATGACAAGCTCGGGGATGACGTTTAACAAAGAGAGAGTTGAGGCTCCCCATAAAGGAATATCATCTCGGGACTTGATTCCGGCCTGCCCGCCCGAAGGATACAGCGACGGTAGGCGGGGGTCTCCCGTTCTAAAAAGATAATCCGGAAACGGACCACCTGGAACGTGAAGTAAAGTGCCGGCCTGTATCTTCGGCATGCTCTGGAGTAAGGAGGAATGGATTTCTGATACTATAATCCGAGTCTCTTGCAGAAGACTCGGATTGGGGAGATGGGTAGAAGACCCGGATTGGGGGTCATCAGGACATTAAATTCTCTCGAACTGCAGTCACAAAATTAACTTACAATCCTATTACGGAGTTCTGATCGGCTTTACTGTTAAAATGAATAAAAGCCTCGGCCACTTTAACTCCGGCTTCAAGACCCCGGAAACCCTGCATCTTCACGAAATCCTTTTCGTAGATCTCCTGTGGGCCCTGCGATTTATGGGCGAACATGGCTTCCTTTTTTCTGTTAAGGACATTCGTAATATCAACATAATCGGTCGGGACAAAAGCCATGGTCTCGCTTCCCGTATCCACTTCGTAAAAATAAAGGTCAAACGACTTATCCGATTTCAGCCATGCATTCAAAGTAAGGCAACCGGCTGCCTGGTGATCAGGATGGGAATCCAACGGCCATTGAGTAAATACGACATCCGGTATTTGTGATGCTATAAGGTTGGTGAAATCGGTAATACTTTTCTTGTTTAAAACTGTGTCCCCATCGGTCTGACCGGCAAACAAAGGTTTTGCATTCAGTATCCTGCAGGAAGTTTCAGCTTCTTTGGTCCGAATAGCGGCGGCTTGTGAATAAGAGAGGGATGGATCGCCCGCCCAGGCTTCCCCGCGTGTGAGGTAGAGGAAAATGAGATTATGACCGGCATCGGCATACCTGGCCATGGTCCCCCCGCAGCCGAATTCAGGATCCCCGGGATGAGCGCCAACGCAAAGTATTGTCAGTTTTTCAGTTTTTGCATTTGAAGCCCGGCCGGATGAATTTTCTGAGGATGGTCCCGAAGCCGGCAGGAAAGGAATTCCTCCTGCCAGTAAGGTTGTGGTGCGGATGAAGTTTCTCCTCGATAGATCTTTCATGATCATTTAAAAGTTGGATGATAATGTGTAATTACGGTTTTATTTATGAAATATGGGTTCGAAGGGTCCCCAACCCTTGAAGGGTCCCCAACCCTCGAAGGGTCCCCAACCCTTGAAGGGTCCCTAACCCTTCAAGGGTTACGTTTAAGGCTGTCGGCGCTCATTTGGTCCAGGATCTCTTTCATCTGTTTCAGTTCATTCCCATAGCCCTCCCAATTGTCCTGTTTAAGGTATTGAACGGCTTTATTATAATGGTCAAGCGCTTCCCTGGCCCTGGACGAAAGAATTGACTTTGCGACTGGTATTTTTAAAGCAGTTTCAGTTTGCATCATTGTTGTATCTTGCTGCCCGCTCGGGTTAAAGATTGCCTGTAAGGCTTCTTCCAGGGTTTCCCGCATTTCAATCTGGTCTTTATAAATGACAATAACACGTTTCAGTTCCGGTATCTGCCCTTCCTGGGATTGCAGGTACACAGGTTCCACATAAATAAATGAATTGTTAATAGGGATAACAAGCTGGTTCCCTTTAAATACCTGGGAGCCCTGCTGGCCCCAGAGTGTCAGTTCCGCTGAAATATCAGGCTTTTGATTTATCCTTCCTTCGATCTGGACAGGCCCGTAAACCAGCTTATCCTTTGGAAGTGTATATACAATGAGTTCCCCGTAATTGGGCATGTCGCACCGGGCGCACATCCAGGCGATCATATTGTCTTTTTTCGAAGGAGTCAGCGGCAGCATGAGAATATATTCTTCGTCAGTTGTTCCCGGAAGGCGCATGATAATATAATAAGGAAACATTTTCGTCTGCATATTGTCAGCGCCGGCATTGGGGACTTCCCAGTAGTCTTCCTGGTTGTAGAAAACCTTCGGATCTGTCATATGGTAGACGTTATACATTTTCGTCTGTATATTGAACAGGTCGGTAGGGTAGCGGATATGTGCCTTAAGAAAATCCGGCATCTCGCTGAAAGGCTTGAATAACTTCGGATATATCTTTTGTAAGGTCTCCACGATCGGATCCTTCGGATTGATTACATAATATGAGACATCCCCTGTGTAAGCATTGATCACAACTTTCACGGAATTGTTTATGTAATTGAACCCGTTCCCGTTCGGTCCCTGTTCGTAGGGTTCGGAATAGGGGAACATATCGCTGGTTGTATAGGCATCGTGGATCCAGTACAGTTGCCCGTCATCACCGACCACCAGGTAGGGCTGACTGTCATAGGAAAGAAAAGGAGCCAGGGTCTGATCGCGCTGGACAATATTCCTGTTGAACATGATGCGGCTTCTCGGAGTGAGATAGCCTGTAAGCAATATCTTAACATCGGAAAATCTCCAGGCATACACCAGGCGCCGGAAAAGGCTTGAAAGCTGAACCCCGCCATTTCCGGTATAATCCGTATACACGTTTTTATCACCCTTGGGATAATCAAATTCTTTGGCCGTGGTATTTACCAATACATATTGATTGGTCTCCTCTCCGTAATAAATGGCCATTTGTTTCAGTTTGAGAGGGGTAGTGGTGGTTGGAGGGATATCCTTCATGATCAGGTCGGGCATTCCGTCGGGTGTGATTTTATTGACCGGGTTCATGACAACCCCGTAACCGTGTGTATAGATCAGATGTTCGTTTACCCAGGTCTGGGCACGCGCTGGGATCTCCGAGACAGGCAGTTCCCTTGCAGCCAGTGCCACCTCGGTATATTTGTTGAAGTGATATCGGTCTACCTGAATGCTGTTAAAGTCGTAATACAGCCTGATCTCCTGAATTTGCTTGTAAGTCTGGATCAGTGGCCGGCGATCCCAAAGCCTGATGTTCTCAATGGTACTGTGGTTTTCCTTTATATCTTTATATGTCAGTTCCTGGTCGACAGGAAACGGCTTGACCTCGACTTTATTCAGGCCATAGG
>JBJKSY010000579.1:0-4907 GCA_046703645.1 Cyclobacteriaceae bacterium | reverse complement strand
GATAACGAGAAATCAATTCTCAGGTTCTTCGAAAGCAAGTCAAGGGCTTTTTGATTACTCCCTTCTTCATCGTATACCATCGCCAGGGTGGAATTGACATTTTTCTCAAGCCCGGCATCATTCAACTGAATGGCAAGTCCAATTGCAATCTGACAATAGAATTCAGCCTGGTTAAAATGTCCGTGCAAATAATTCACCATTCCAAGTATAGATGAGGCCACCGCCTTTCCTTTTAAGTCACTTGAGTTTTCCGCCAATGCATAAGATTCATTTGCCAGTCTTTCGGAGATTACAGGATCCAGGTCCAGGTAGGATGAGGCAATTTTATTGATCATCTGAATTTTTTCTACTCCTTTTTTGGCATTAATTAATGCATTCAGGCTGTCAATATTAGTCCCGGCAAATGACTGCACAAACAATAGCCCCAGGAGCATAATGGTTATATTTAGGCTCCATATGATGGGTTTATTAAGAATCTTATATAATTTTAAAATCACGATTGCGGTTTTGCCCTTGAAACAACATATACAAAATTTATATAAAGAAATCGGGTCCCTGTTAAGAAAACAATGTTTTTTTTTAATTATGCTTTTTTTCATGATTCCTTTCTCAGGATGCAGGCTGATGGGATACAATAAGAAAGTGATAAGGCCGCGACATCATTCCAGGCCATATAACCATCTTAAGGATAAACATAAGAAAACGACAAAGATTTACTGGATGAAAGATATGTGAGGATCCGTTTCCCCGCATTTGCTCAATCCTGATCTTTTGACCAGTGACCGCACCATCGTTCATACGCTGCTTTCTCAAGCATTTCCCTGTCATCAGGATGTGCAATATTAATCAACCTTCTCGCCCTTTCCTTCATGGACTGCCCATAGAGATAGGCAATTCCGTACTCGGTAATGACATAGTGAACATTGGCTCTGGTGCTGACGACTCCTGAGCCCGGTTTCAGGGTTGGGACAATTTTCGGTAATCCTCCACCGGTCCTTGAGGTCATGGCTATTATGGGTTTACCGCCCCTTGAATAGGATGATCCCCGCATAAAGTCCATCTGGCCTCCTACCCCTGAGTAATGGTTAGTACCGATCGAATCGGCACAAATCTGGCCGGTAAGGTCGATTTCAATTGCAGAATTGATTGCCGTGGCCTTTGGATTCCGCCTTATGATCCTTACATCATTGACGAATGACACATCCATCATGGCTACCCGGGGATGATCGTCAATAAAATCATAGATCTTTTTTGTTCCCATGGCAAATGAAGAAACAATATGTCCGGGCACAATATTTTTCTCGGAATTTGTAATGACTCCCTTTTCAACCAGCGGTATAATCCCGTCAGAAAACATTTCAGTATGAATTCCGAGGTTCTTATGATTGATCAGCTTGGCAAGCACACTGTTCGGAATTCCACCGATGCCCATCTGCAAGGTAGCCCCATCCTCAACAAGAGATGCCACGTATTCACTTGCTTTTTCCTCCTCCGCGTTCGGGTGGTGTTCGGGGATCTCAATTATGGGGCTATCATGTTCAACAAAGGAATGAAAGTTATTTAAATGCATACATCCGTCGCCAAGGGTTCTGGGTACGAACCGGTTCACCTGTGCAATTACATGACCGGCACTTTGAACCGCTGCAATGGCGATATCTACCGAACTGCCAAGCGATACATATCCGTGCTTGTCGGGAGGCGAAATATTCATGAGGGCAACATCGATCTTTATAATCCCGTTACGCATAAGGCTCGGGATCTCACTTAAGAATACAGGAATATAATCGGCATAGCCTGACATGGTTGCATTCCTGACATTGGATCCCGTAAAAAAGGATTCCAGTCTGAAAATTCCTTCATATTCAGGTTTTACGTAATCAGGTCTGCCTTCATGATGAATATGAATTATTCTCACATTTCGCAGCTCGCCTGCCCTTCGAACCATTGCATCTACGAGAACCTGCGGGAACTGGGCTACTCCATGAATAAATACAGTATCCCCTGATTTTATTTGTTTGACCGCCTCATCTGCAGATTTGAAATTCATAGCATTAAAAGTTAAGTAAAACTATACCTTCCTATTATATTGAAAAATGAGATTAATCATTTAAAAAATTCATCCGAAACCTTAATTCCACAACGCTCTCCGTTAATTTCGCATAATTAAAAGTAAACCGGAAGCTAATTTTCATGTTTCCCGGATCATGACCTGATAAAAATATTCATGGAAGATATCATAATTATAGGAGGCGGAATAGTCGGGCTTGCCACTGCATTGAAGATAAAAGAATCCAGGCCCGATCTTAAATTGAAAGTACTTGAGAAGGAAAGCGGGCCTGCCCGTCACCAGACAGGCAACAACAGCGGGGTCATTCACAGCGGTATATATTATAAACCCGGAAGCCTTAAAGCAGTCAATTGCACGAATGGTTACAGGATGCTTCTGGATTTCTGCGATCGCCATAATGTAACCTATGATATTTGCGGAAAGATAATTGTAGCAACGAAACCTGAAGAATTGCCGGCCCTGGAAAAATTATTCATTCGTGGCAATGAAAACGGATTGACAGGGCTGAAGAAACTGGCAAAGGAAGAATTGAAGGATTATGAACCCCATGTTAATGGAATAGCCGGGATCCATGTTCCCCAAACGGGCATCATCGACTATAAAGAGGTCGTTGAAAAGATGACGGAGGAAATCACAGGATTGGAATGCGAAATCCGATACAATCAGAAAGTGAATGATATAAGCCGTAAAAACGGATACTCCCTGGTGGTCACGGAAAATGACAGTTTTGAGACCAAATTGACGGTAAATTGCGGGGGCTTATTTTCCGATGTTCTGGCCGCGCTTACAGAAAATAATCTCAATGTAAGAATTATACCTTTCCGCGGAGAGTATTACCAATTAAAGGAAGACCGGAAACACCTGGTAAGAAATTTAATATATCCGGTACCCAATCCTGAATTTCCGTTCCTGGGCGTTCATTTTACACGCATGATCAATGGAAATGTCGAAGCAGGGCCGAATGCAGTACTTGCCTATGCAAGAGAAGGTTATAAAAAATCGGATATCAGCCCTAAGGAACTATGGGGCTCGCTTTCCTGGCCGGGTTTCAGGAAGATTGCCCGCAAATACTGGAAAACAGGAATGGGTGAAATGTATCGTTCATATTCCAAGGGGGCTTTTACAAGGGCGCTTCAGCAACTTGTGCCGGAGATCAATTCGGGAGACCTTGTTCCGGGAGGGGCAGGCGTACGTGCTCAGGCATGTGACAGACGGGGTAATCTTGTTGATGATTTCCTGATACTTGAAAACGAAATGGCCATTAATGTCTGCAATGCACCATCTCCGGCTGCGACATCATCACTTTCCATCGGGGAAATCATATCAAAAAAGGCGCTTGCGAGGTTTTAAATTCACACGCACCGGGCAGCCGGGAATTTTAAACACAGGTATACATGTTACTAAATCGAAATACTTGGTTATTTTTAACCTGATTATCACCAGTTAATTATATACTATGTCCGATCCTAAGATAAGTGTGATCATCCCTTTCCGTGATGCCTATAAAAATATAGAAAGAGCGGTGTCAAGTGTTCTCAGTCAAACTTTCAGGGACTTTGAATTGATAGTTATCAATGACGGATCAACGGATGGTTCACCCGAATTGGTCGAAAAAATAAAGGATGAAAGGCTGAAATTGATCCATTTACCGGCCGGTGGTAACGTTGTTGCCCTGAATGAAGGTCTATATTCCTCCAGAGGAGAATTTATCGCCTTAATGGACTGTTATGATTCCGCGAGGAATGATCGCCTTGAATTACAATATAAAACGATGCTTCAAAACCCGGATGTTTCCGCTGTAGCCTCCCGGGTTAAATATACCCATGAAAGTGAAGATAATAATATCAGGCCTTACATCGATTGGACGAACCAGATCATAAATGAAAAGGACATTTACCAGAAAAGATTTGTCAACTCCACCCTTCTTCAGTCAACTTTGTTATTCAGGAAAGAATTGATTTCCAGGTTCGGTTTATTTGAAGACGGTGAATTCCCCGAAGATTATGAAATGTTTCTGCGCTGGATGAACCAGGGGATCCGTGTCTGCAAACTTGAAGAAGAATTAACCAACTGGTATGATGACATTCAGCGGTTATCACGTCGTCATATCCGGTATAATTCATCGGCTGCAATAAAAATCAAGTCAATGTATTTCAACCGGTGGTATAAAAGCTATTTTCGCACCCCGCCGGATATTCTTGTATGGGGATCAAAGGATGTAACCAGGAAACAAATAGGTAAACTTGAAAGCGAAGGATTTAATATTGCCGGCTATATCAATACAAATGGATACAGTCTCCCGTGGCTTAACGACAGACCTGTTTTCAGTATTGATGAAATACCTCCCAGGACTTTTATAATTTATTTTGTGGAACAGTTTTTACCTGTGGAAGTTCCCGCGCAATTATCTGAAAAAGGCCTGGAAGAAGGACTGCATTTCATTGCGATGAGTTAATTTTTTCTGTGATGATTAAACGATTATGCATAGTAACCATATCCCTGATTTGTTTAACAAATTGCGAGTTGAAAAACAATTATGATGATAAAATAATCCGGAATGCAGAATCCGGTAAAGGAATGGTTGTTTCGGCCTCCGCTATTGCCTCCCAGGTCGGCAAATCAATCCTTGAAGAGGGTGGCAATGCGGTGGATGCTGCAATTGCCGTCCAGTTCGCACTGGCAGTTGTTTACCCGGAGGCTGGAAACATCGGGGGCGGTGGTTTCATGATCATAAGATTAAAGAACGGTCAGAACTATTCCCTGGACTTCAGGGAAAAAGCCCCGGAGAAAGCGTATGAAAAGATGTACCTTGATAAGGATGGCAGGGTCATCAACAACC
>JBJKSY010000578.1:0-3540 GCA_046703645.1 Cyclobacteriaceae bacterium | reverse complement strand
AGGAGCTACTGCGCCTACAGCAACCTGTTTAGTAAGTTGCAGGAGACCGGTTGCCGTCATTCCCAGCGCCAGCCAGAGGGTGGCAACCCAATAGATAATTTTATCTCTCTTTTTCATTACTGATTTTTTTTTAACGGTTCAATTATAAGCTCATCCGTTGCATCAGGTTTGCATCCAGCTTACATGGTCGTTATTCTCAATGAATTTCCTGACCTCAACACTTCCGTTTTGTATTAAGTTCGGGTAATCTCTCGCAATTGATAAATCATCATCAAAATCATTCATTTTTTGAATTTGTATATCACTATTAAAGAAAAGGATTTCGGCCGTTACCGGATTAATTTACCTGCCACGTCCTGAAGACGATTATGCGCCATATTGATGCCCCAGGTAAACGGCAGTTTAAGCAATTCGTCCCGTTGAGCCACCGATTCATAGATCACGTGCATATTGAGCTGACTTGTATCCTCACTTAGCTTTTCAAATTCAAGGATCTCGAGCTGTATTCCGAAAGGAGTACCCTCCATCTCGAAGGTTTGTATGATCTTTTTATTCGATACGAATTCATGAATAACCCCGTTGAATCCGTGTCTGATCCCCTTGTGATCGGTTGTTTCGAAACGATAGCTGCCATGATTTTTACATTCCAGCTTCAGCACTTTGGTTCCCATCCACTGCTCGAAGATCTCCGGTTCCTCGTATGCCCTGAAGAGTAATTCGAGCGGCAAATCGAATTCCCTTGTGATCATCAAATCCTGCCTGCCATCTTCGGCATTTACTTTGGTTTTCCGCTCCATGTTATTTGTTTTTATACTTTTTCATAATCGATTCCAGCTTGTTGAACCTTTCATCCCACATTTTCCTGAAGGGTTCAATGAATTCGTCGACTTCTTTCATCTTTTTTGCATTGATATGATAATAAATTTCCCTGCCTGTCTGTTCCTGTTCAAGCAGCCTGCATTCGGTAAGTATCTGAAGATGTCTTGAAATAGTGGGCCTGGCCGTATGAAAGTTAGCGGCAATGGCCCCGGCGGTCATGGATTGGGAAACCACCAGCAACAGGATGGCCCTCCTGGTGGGATCGGCAATGGCCTGAAAAACGTCTCGTCTTAAGTTCATTATTTAGCTATTTGGCTACAAATATATATGTAGCTATTTAACTACGCAAATTTTTTCTTGTTTTTTTACTGGTTTTTATTTCCCGCAGCGCTGCTGGTGTTTTTATACATAACCGTTCAGGATATGTGCAGTGCGGGATTACGAAGCACTTCTTTCCGATTATCGGTCAGTTTATTTCATCCACTCGCTTTCATTTTATCGCATTGCTTATTTTAATTATTTTTCCCATGAATATCATTTTTTAATAATGTTTCTAATTCGTTTAAGGTCATGGTGAAACCTTCTTTAAAGCCCATTTCAATCATTTGCTCCATACGCTCAAGTGATTCATTGTAAATGGAAATACTTACTTTGGTTATTCCGAGTTCTTCGCTGAAATTTAAATCCCAATTAGAGCCGGGCAGGTCAGGGTTTGCATTTTCGTCTGCAAAGGCATTCAGGAATTTGAAATTTGTTTTCGGGCTTATGGCTGTATATTCCTGAATTGACCAATGCTCTTGTCCTTCGGGGCTAACCATAGCGTAAAATCTTCGCCCGCCAACTTTGAAGTCCATGATTTTTGTTTTGGATAACCAGGGCTTGGGTGCCCACCATTTGTCAAGAATTTCTTTTTTTGTAAATGCATCCCACACCAATGAAAGTCCGGCATCAAACTCCCTGTTTATGAATACGGTCTTTGTTGATTTGTCAACGATAAAATCAAATAGTAGGTTTTTCATTTTTTCTGCTTTTTAATTGTTTGTAATACTTCGTCAAGTTGGTCAAAACGGCTCTCCCAGATATTTCTGAATTGTTCCAGCCATTTGTCTATCTCTTTCATTTTTTTGATTTCAAGCAGGTAATAAATTTCCCGTCCCTGTTGTTCCTGCTTTACAAGTTCGCACTCTGTTAAAATGCGAAGATGCTTTGATATAGCTTGTCGTGTGGTATTAAAGTTTTCGGCAATGGCATTTGGTGTCATTGCCTGTATTGCAATTAATGCGATAATAGCTCGTCTTGTAGGGTCGGCAATGGCTTGAAAAATATCCCGTCTCATTTTTAGTTTTTTAATAACGAAACCAATCGGTTGCAAATATATATGCAACCAACTGGTTTCAAAAACTTTTTTTAAGATTTTTTTCAGATTGCTGAAAATTCAGTTTTAGCGGGTTGAAATCTCTGAAAATCAATATCCATGATCATGCATGCCCAATAGCCCGGGAAAGCCAGCAACCTGTAAAATATTGTTCCATTGATTCAGCGGACCTTTTTATCCCAGTTTTTTTTATAATCCCTGACTATTTTGCCGAAAATCCTTTCCCGTTTTTTTCTTTCAGAAGCTGATGTTTCAAAATATGCATTTTCCCTTCTCATCTTCAGGTAATTCTCATAAGTGCTTTTCTCTATTTCACCTTTTTCAACAGCTTCGAGCACGGCACAACCCGTTTCTTCCGTATGAGTACAATCCTTGAACCTGCAGTTACCCGAGAGACTGCTTATAGCATCAAAGGTAATTTCCAGGCCTGAGCCGGAGTCAGCGATGCCGACCTCCCTCATTCCGGGGTTATCGATTATTATTCCTCCCTTATCAAGGATATTTAATTCCCTGTGGCTTGTTATATGCCTGCCTTTATTCGAACTCCGGCTTATCATGCCGGTTTTCATTAAATTCCTGCCGGAAAGATTATTCAACAGGGTGGATTTGCCGACTCCCGAAGAACCCAGCATGCAGTATGTCTTTCCTTTTTCAATAAGTTTTTCCAGATCGTCCAATCCTATTCCGGTTTCATTGCTGACGGCGATAACCGGAACATTTTTGATCCTGGAATTTATATGATCTTTCAATTCGTTGATTTTTGATCCATCGAACAAATCGATTTTTGTAAGAACGATTACGGGTTCGATTCCCGATGAGTTACAGATCGTCAGATATCTTTCAAGCCGGTTGATATTGAAATCCCTGTCTGCAGACTGAACAAGAAAAGCATAATCAATATTCGCGGCAATGATCTGAACTTCCGAAGTTTTTCCGGCAGTCTGTCTTTTAATTACCGAGTATCTCGGCAATAATTTGTGAATGATTCCCAGGTCAGGTTCATAGATCACCAGGGTAACCCAGTCGCCTACAGCCGGAAAATCTTCCCTTTCGGTCGCCGCGAAACGCATATTGCCGGTGATCTCGGATTCAATATCACCTTTTAAAGTGCTTACAATGTACCGGTCCTTATGTTCAGCAATTACCCGGCCGGTTTCGAAGCCGGAAGGAATATCGACTTGCAGGAGTTTTCCGATATATTCATTATATCCCAGGTCTTCTAAATTCATTTCCGGAAATTTCAAGGTGTCCTGAATTAAAACATTCTTTACAGGTAAAATAGTTCAAATCAGGTCCTTGATTTTTTCCATAGATCAGAAGATACCTGAGATGAAAAGTGAAATTGG
>JBJKSY010000577.1:0-3866 GCA_046703645.1 Cyclobacteriaceae bacterium | reverse complement strand
GTTCATTCAAACTGGAAGTCCCGCATCCGCCGGGAGCCCCGCTGTTTCTTTTGCTGGGCCGTCTTTTTTCATACCTGGCAGGGGGAAATGTGCATAAAGTTGCCTATTTCATCAATCATATAAGCGTTCTTACCAGCGCACTGACAATCCTCTTCCTGTTCTGGTCCATTACACTCCTTGCCAGGAAGATACTTGGAGTGAAATCCTTTGAACTCACAACATCTCAGGCTGTGATGATCCTGGCCGCAGGATTTGTCGGATCAATGATCTATACCTTCTCGGATTCATTCTGGTTTTCTTCTGAAGAAGCTGAGGTATATGCCACTTCCTCATTCTTCACGGCATTTGTATTCTGGGCTATCCTTAAATGGGAACTTATCGAAGATCCCAGCAGGGCCAATAAGTGGCTGATCCTGATCCTGTATATGATGGGACTCTCCATCGGTGTACACCTGATGAACCTGGTGACCATACCGGCGCTGGGGCTGATCTTTTATTTCAAGAAATTTCAGCCTACTACCAAAGGGATCATCTATACATTGCTATTAAGCGCGTTTTTAATATTGTTTATTACCGGGTTTATCATCCCCGGCCTGCCTTCCATTGCGGGGGCTATTGAAATATTCTTCGTGAACAGCATAGGCCTGCCATTTTACTCGGGAATCATAACCTTTTTCGTGTTATTTGTTTCCCTGGTGGTTTATGGGATCTACTATACCCAAAAGAAAGGCAAGGTCGTATTGAACACCATGCTCCTGGGCCTGGCTTTCATCCTGATCGGTTATTCTTCCTATACCATGGTCATCATCCGTTCGAATTACGATCCCCCCATCGATGAAAATGATCCCGGAAATTTCGTAAGCTTCGTGTCATATCTCCTGAGGGAACAATACGGATCCAGGCCGCTGGTTTATGGCCAGTATTTTGACGCTGACGTGGTTGACCAGTAAAAAGGTGACCCTATCTACGGGAAAGGAAAGGATAATTATGAAATTTCCGATTACAAGGTTGAATAAGTTTATGACCCGAAACGTGAAACCATATTTCCGCGGGCTTACTCTTCATCCGATAACCACCCGCAGGAATACCGTCGTTGGATGGGCCTGGGTCCGAAGGAGATTCCGGACTTTATCGATAACCTGGAATTTATGTTCAAGTACCAGATCGGCTATATGTACATGCGGTATTTCATGTGGAATTTCGCGGGCAGGGAAAGCGATATCCAGGGAGCCGACTGGCTAAGGCCCTGGGATACCACCAAAGGAATGCCCGAACAGCTCAAGGAGAATAAAGGCAGAAACCAGTATTATATGATTCCCCTGCTGCTGGGAATTATAGGAATGATATATAACTACCGGAAAAGCCAGCAGGTATTTTCCGTGCTCGTAATGCTGTTCATATTTACCGGGGTCGCATTGGTTATCTACATAAATTCTCCCCCGGCCGAACCCCGTGAAAGGGATTATATCTACGTGGGATCCTACTATGCCTATGCCATATGGACAGGTATCGGAGTGATGGGACTTGCCAGGTTATTTACGAGGCTCATTAAAAATAAAACCATGGCAGCCCTGGCAGCTTTTGTGGTCTGCCTGCCGGCTCCTGCCATCATGGCCCAGCAGAACTGGAATGACCATAACCGGTCGAACCGATATTTCTCAGTTGATTCCGCCAAGAATTTCCTTGCTTCCTGTGCCCCGGATGCCATCCTGTTTACAGGAGGTGATAATGATACCTTCCCCTTATGGTACGTCCAGGAAGTAGAAGGATTCAGGACCGATGTGCGGGTGATTGTGCTCAGCTATTTCAACACTGACTGGTACATTGACCAGATGACAAGGAAAGCATACAAATCGGATCCCCTGCCATTTTCTCTGACCCGTTACCAGTACCGGCAGGGAGGACCTAACGATTACCTTCCCTATGTTGAAAATCCGAACCTGAAAAACCAGGCAATCTCCCTGAAAGGTTTCATAGGCCTGGTACAGCAGGATCATCCGGGAATAAAAGTGCCAACAGCTTTCGGCAGCATTAATTCCATACCTGCAAAGGCTCTCTTCCTGAATGTGAATAGATCGGAAGTCATTGATCAGGGACTGATCCCGAAGAACCTGATGAAAGAAATGGAGGAAGATTCCATTGCGACTATCGCCAGCGAGAAAATGCATACCAAGCCTCCCTCACCCAGGGTAATCATTCCCGACAGGATGATATTCCGGTTGAAGAACAGTGGCCTGGAAAAGAATACCCTGATGATCCTCGATCTCATTGCCAACAATAACTGGAAAAGGCCGATCTATTTCAACAATACCTCATTGCTTGCGGCGGGTGTTGATTTCAGACCTTACGTAGTCCAGGAAGGAAATACCTATCGCCTACTTCCCATCCAGAATATGAACCCGCAGAACGAGCTGGTCAATACCGATGTGATGTATGATAACATGATGAATCACTTTTTCTTCCGTGAAACCAATAATCCCAAAGTTGACTTCAACGAAGATTACAGGAACTTCATGCTAAACCATCGTTCTTCATTCAATTCCCTGACAGAGGCACTTATCGAAGAAGGCCGTATTGATGAAGCCAAAAAAGTAATCGACAGGAATCTTGAGGTGATGCCCGATAAATCGGTTCCCTATGATTATACGACCGCCCAGACCGACCAGTTGATGTTTGAAGCCGGGGAAAAGGAGCGGGCATTGAAACTGGCTACCTTACTGACCGACCGCTCTGAAAAGTTCCTGACTTATTACCTGGATAATAACCTGTCGCCGGGCAATGAGATACAGAAGAATATCGTGATCATGAACGAAATGATCCGGACCCTGAAAATGAACGGGCAGGATTCACTGGCGGCAGGTTACGAAAAACAGTTCATGAAATTCTATGACCAGGTCAATAAATGACCTGATCATTTAAAATAAAATTAAAGCCCTGAAGTTTTATAAGCTTCAGGGCTTTTTTTTAAATACATCGCACTCTGTTGTGAATTCAATAGAAATTCCACAACCCGGAATTTCACGCTTCATTCATGAACGGGTACCTGTAATCCCTTGGAGGAATGAAATTTTCCTTAATGGATCGCGGTGATGTCCAGCGCAACAGGTTGATCATCGAACCGGCCTTGTCGTTGGTTCCCGATGCCCTGGCACCTCCGAAAGGTTGCTGGCCGACTACCGCCCCGGTAGGCTTATCGTTGATATAAAAATTTCCTGATGCGTTTTTCAGCTTTTTTGATGCAAGTTCAATTGCATACCGGTCAGTGGCAAATACCGCGCCGGTAAGGCTATAGGGAGAAGTCTGGTCAACCAGCTCCAGGGTTTCCTCGAAACGATCCGACTGGTAAACATACACCGTGATTACCGGACCGAAAATCTCTTCACACATGGTAACGTATTGCGGGTCAAATGCCTGCAGAACGGTAGGCTCAATGAAAAATCCTTTCGAATCGTCATGGCCTCCTCCTGCAACTACGTTGACGGTATTATTCTTTTTTGCATCTTCAATATATCTGACGATCTTCTTAAATGCCTTTTCATCGATCACGGCATTGAAAAAATTCGTGAAATCTTCAGGATGCCCCGTTTTTATACTTTTAATATCCCTGATAAGGCCTTCCTTTACTTCTTCCCATAAATTATCGGGAATATAAGCCCGTGATGCCGCTGAACACTTTTGTCCCTGGTATTCGAATGCGCCCCTTGTGATAGCCGTCACCAGGGTTTCAACATCTGCGGAAGCATGTGCAATGATGAAATCCTTGCCGCCAGTTTCACCGACAATCCTGGGATAGGATTTATATTTCGGTATATTCTCACCGATCTTCTTCCAGAAAGACTGGAATACGGATGTGCTTCCGGTAAAGT
>JBJKSY010000576.1:0-5916 GCA_046703645.1 Cyclobacteriaceae bacterium | reverse complement strand
TGCTTCCGCAGCAGACCTCATCCCTCACGCTGTTATAGGCACACATTACGGATGCCACTCCTCCATTTTTAACGGTTTCCTCGAAAGCCTGGAGGTAGGTTTCACGAAGATCAGTATCGCTGACTTTTACATTTATAGTGTGCCGGTCAGGTTCCGGTCCGGAATGAACGGCAAAATGCTTTGACGTGGCCACAACCTTCACGTAATGGGGGTCGTTCCCCTGAAGTCCCCGGATAAAGGATACTGCCATGCGTCCGGTAAGAAAGGGATCTTCGCCATAGGTTTCCTGACCTCTTCCCCACCTGGGATCCCGGAAAATATTAATGTTGGGCGACCAGAAGGTAAGCCCGTAATAAATTCCCCTCAGGTTATGACGCAGAAATTCTTCATGTTTTGCCCTGGCTTCATCGGAGATCACGCTCCCTACCTTATTCATCAGCTCACGGTCCCAGGTCGAGCTAAGTCCGATAGCCTGGGGAAATACGGTTGCGAGGCCTGCCCTTCCGACTCCATGAAGGCATTCATACCACCCGTTGTATGCCGGTATGCCCAGTCGTTCAATCGCCGGTGACTCGTAGTTCAACTGCGATATTTTTTCATCAAGGGTCATGCGTTTGATCAGGTCGTCGACCCGTTGTTCCCGGGTAAGGGATTCGTTGAAAAATGGAATATTCGGATGTCCGGATTTCTTCCCGGAGCAGGACATGAGAATAAGAGTGATGGCTAAGGGAGTAAATAACTTTTTCATAGAAAAAAAATTAACGGTTAATCAACGTAAGTTAAATGGAACCGGAATTATTAGACAATATCCAGACCGTAAAGGCAATGACAGATACAATGAATCCGAACATGAATACAGTGTAGGAAATCCTTAAAAACCTGTATTTCTTTCCAAGAACCCTCCCCAGGTAATATATATCACGGATCAGGCTTCCGTAAAGAAAATCACTGTCGGTAATTATTTTCCTCATTCCCCATTCATAATCCATGATCGGCATATTATAAAAATTCCCGAAAAATAAAAGGTTGGATTTATGGTTCTCGATATCATCCCGGGTAAACAGGCCGGTGGTATAACTGGGCCTGGTGGCTAAAATAGCAAAGATCATTGTCACAAGGCAGGTAAGCGCAAGGACCATCGAAGGGAAAATCAGGTTGGGGTAATCTTCCAGTTTGGCAAACAGAACCGAAAACAATATGGAAATCAAAATGGAGTTGATGGAAATCATGATGTGGGCCTTGTTATCGGCCATAGAGGAAAAATCAATATGATTCTTGGAAGTTATCCTGAAAAGCGTTTCAACACCCCGGTCGGGAATCCCGGAAATTCTTACTTCCCCGTTTCCGGCTTCGAAGTATTTTTTAGTCTTTTTTTTTTCTTTAAACTCCCCGATTAGCTGTTTAAGCTTTTTGATATTCTGGTCCTTGAGGGGCCTGAATTTCTCTCTGGCATATGGAGTAAAATAATCCGATTCCTTTAAGAACTTCAGGCTTTCCTTGTACCATTTTATTTTTTTGATATTGGCATCGTTCCGGGCGGAAATTTCCTGGCGGAGTAGCTCGGATTTATTAAAAAACTCTTCGGTGGAAATATGATTCAGATCGGCATCACATACAACCTGCTCCAGGATATTGGTCGGCCGTTGCGGCATCCGTGTGGCAATTATACAACCGCTCACTTCTGCAATCTTTTTTTCGCCCGCTCCCTGGGATCGGAGAAATTCACTGGCCAGGGTTTTACTGGTTATTTCATGATTTTCCCATCCGCGGCAATATCCTGTATCGTGAAACCAGGCCGCAATTATCACTGTTTCCATCTGATCTTCGTTGAGCTTGCTTTCCAGTCCGATTTCTATGGCTGCCTGCGTAACATCCTGAAGATGCTTGAAATTGTGGTAATACAACTGCTCATTGATATGATCATGCAGGTATTTTTCCACGTATTCTCTGCTTTTCTTCGTTAGCTCCGTTTCGAATGTCATGAGGTGGATTTTAATTACTTAAAGATATTATTAATTTTAAATATATCCTGCCTTAATTTTTGAGATAATTTAACTAAAATTAAGTGGATAATGAAAAATCGGCAATTCAATTTCATGATTTAGAATGCCTTGTATTAAACTCAAATCTTTTAAAAATTGAACATTCCCGGATTCGGAATTAGGTCCCTGCTGGTATGCCTGTTAACGTGTGCCATTCTGCTTTCATGCAGCCA
This sequence comes from Cyclobacteriaceae bacterium, assembly GCA_046703645.1. Lineage (GTDB taxonomy): Bacteria > Bacteroidota > Bacteroidia > Cytophagales > Cyclobacteriaceae > DATDPY01. The sequence continues at coordinate 3,701 of JBJKSY010000576.1, read as the reverse complement.
GGATAAATATCCGGACAGTTTCTTTGAAAAATATATCAGTAAGGAATTTCCATACAATCTCGGAACTCCTTCAGAAAAATTCGAATTCCCCTGGGAATTGCAGGAAATTTCAGCACTGGAGTACTATAAGAATGGCATAATTGCCGGTGTTCAGGATGAGGAGGGTATCTTATACCTGTATGATGTGAAAAATCATACCCTTGCCCGGAAAATCAGGTTTACCAAACACGGCGATTTTGAAGGTGTGGCGCTCGCCGGTGACCATGCATTTATTATGAGCAGCAAGGGAGAACTTTACAGTTTTCCTATAACGGATAAGGATAAGGTGAAACCCGATCTGTTAAATACACCTTTTCATAGCAATAATAATCTTGAAGGTTTATGCTATTATCCCGGCGATAGCAGCCTTCTCATTGTTTGCAAGAATGATCCCGGCATAAAAAAGAAAATTAAAGGCCGGGCGGTCTACCGTTTTGACCTGGCATCCCACCGGGTGGAAGAAAAGCCTTTCATCCATTTGAAAAACGAATTATATAAAAAAAAGCTTGACTCCCTCCATCTCGATATCCGGTATCATTCTCCATTCAGGCCTTCGGGAATTTCGGTCAATCCCGAAAACGGTGACATATACCTTATTTCTTCTACAGGAAAATTGCTGATCGTTTTCAATAAAAGTCTTGAAATCGTAACCATGGTTCCTTTGAACCGGTCACTTTTTGAACAACCGGAAGGAATATGTTTCTCTCCTGAAGGAGATCTTTTTATTTCAAGTGAAGGCCGCCGTAAGAAAGGATATATGCTGCGGTTTGCCAGGATAAAATAAACGGTTATCTGAATATCAGAATGAATAGAAGGATCAACCAGGGGATTCCGTAAAAAAGCAGAACATTCTTGCGGTTCTTTATATCCAGGAACCATAAAACACGCCAGGGCCGTACTAATCCCATGGCCAGGAGAATGGTAAAAACAGTGAAGAGTATTTCCGGGAGAGAATGCAAGAATAAAAATTATTTTTAAAGAGGACCCTCTTTATCGTTCGATCAGGCTTTTTTGGCTACTTCTCTTTTTTCAAAAGTTTCGATCACATCCCCGGCTTTGATGTCGTTGAAGTTCTTTATATTAATACCACATTCAAATCCGGACTTGACTTCCCCGACATCATCCTTAAAACGTTTCAAGGCGGAAATTTCTCCGGTAAAAACTACGATTCCGTCCCGGATGAGCCGTATGGTATTGTTTCTTTTAATATTTCCTTCCGTAACCATACACCCTGCAACCGTACCTACCTTGGATATTTTAAAGACATCACGGACTTCGGCATTTCCGAGGATCACTTCTTCAAGCTCCGGCTCAAGCATACCTTCCATGGCATCCTTAAGATCGTTTATAGCATCGTAAATTATTGAATAGAGACGAATTTCTATTTCTTCCTGTTCGGCCAGTTTACGGGCATTGGCGGAAGGTCTTACCTGGAATCCGATGATAACTGCATCGGAAGCGGAAGCGAGCAGGACATCCGATTCTGATATCTGGCCTACACCTTTGTGAATGAGGTTAACCTGAACCTGGTCGGTGGAAAGTTTCAGCAATGAATCGCCAAGGGCTTCCAGGGAACCGTCAACATCGGCTTTTACAATGATATTCAGTTCTTTAAAGTTCCCTATGGCAAGCCGTCGCCCGATCTCATCAAGAGTAATATGCTTTTTGGTTCTCAGGTTCTGTTCCCGCAGAATTTGCTGACGCTTGTTGGCGTATTCCCGGGCCTCTCTTTCACTGTCCATCACGTGGAACTTATCTCCTGCCTGGGGTGCCCCGTCAAGACCCAGAATCAGAACAGGAGAAGATGGATCAACCTCATTTGTCTTGACCCCGCGGTGATCGAACATGGCCTTTATCCTGCCAAAGTGCGCTCCTGCCAGAACGATATCCCCGTTATGTAAAGTGCCCGACTGTACGAGAATCGTAGCCACGTAACCCCGCCCACGATCAAGGGATGCTTCAATAACTGTCCCTATTGCAGGTTTATCCGGATTAGCCTTTAGTTCAAGTAATTCAGCCTCAAGCAGGACCTTTTCCAGCAATTCATCTACCCCTTTTCCGGTTTTGGCTGAAATTTCCTGGCACTGGTATTTACCGCCCCATTCTTCCACGAGGATATTGATTTTCGAAAGCTCTTCCCTGATTTTATCGGAATTTGCCGTGGGTTTATCAATCTTGTTAATAGCTATTACAATTGGAACATTTGCCACCTGGGCATGGTTGATAGCCTCTTTGGTCTGCGGCATTACATGATCATCCGCAGCAACTACCACAATAACCACGTCCGTGATGCTGGCCCCGCGGGCACGCATGGCGGTAAAGGCTTCGTGACCGGGTGTATCCAGGAAGGTGATCTTTTTTCCGCTGTCGGTAATCACGTTGTATGCACCGATGTGCTGGGTTATCCCTCCTGCCTCGGATTCCGTAACCTTGGAATGTCTTATATAATCAAGCAGGGAAGTTTTTCCATGGTCTACATGACCCATGATGGTTACTATTGGAGGCCGGGTAATAAGGTCCTTTTCATCGTCCTCCACTTCCTTGATTTCGATATCTTCTTCCTCAGTAATGAATTTAACATCATAACCGAATTCATCGGCTATTACCGTTATGGCTTCCGCATCAAGGCGCTGGTTTATGGAAACGAACATGCCGAGATTCATGCAAACGGAAATCACCTCGTTCACCTGTACGTTCATGAGGGAAGCAAGGTCGTTGGCTGAAATAAATTCATTGACATTCAAAATATTTGCCTGTTCCTTCTCCTTCATCAGCTTTTCTTCGGCCGCTTCGGCAATAGCAAATCGTTTATCCCTCCTGTATTTCGCCCGGCTGACACTGGTTTTGGTTTTCCCACCGCTCAATTTAGCCAGGGTTGCTTTAATCTGTTCCTGAATTTCCTTTTCTGATACTTCTTCCTTGACTACCCTGGGTTTCCTTCCCTGGTCGCGTGAACGTTGGGGAGAACCCGTGCTTTCGGTCGCAGAAGTCTCATGATGCTGCTTTGATTTCTGGATCCGTTTGCGTATTCTTTTCTTCTTTTTATGTTCTTTCTGATCATCGCTGGAAGCGACGGGAGATGAAGGTTTGGACTTTTTATCGGGCAACTCGATTTTACCAACTACGGTAAGGCCTTTGAGGGTATCGGCTTTCGCCCTGATCTTTCCGACCTTTTCTTTCTCTTCAGTTTCTTCTTCTGTTTCGGTTGAAGGTTCTTCGGCCTCTGCTTCTTCCTGATCAGCCTGTTCGGCAGTTACCTCCCGTTTCGCATTTTCATCGATCAATTCTTCTTCCTTTTCTTCCTTCTCTTCAGCGGGAGCCGGTTTTGGCTTTGGAATTTCCAGTTCAATCTTTCCGACGACCTTTATGCCTTTAAGCCTGGGGAGTTCATCTACCCATTTCTCAGCCTGAGATTCCTCTTCAACTTCTTTTTCTTCCTTCCCGGCCTTTTCTTTCTTGGCAGGTTTTTCAACTTCCTTGGCTACTCCGATGCTTTTAATGAATATTTCTTCCTCATCTTCCTTCTGCTTATGCCGGTCTTCCTGTTCCGAATCAATGACGATATTTCCCGCATGCTTTTTACCGATGGTAAGGCTGCTTGCCTCCTCCTTATCCAGTGCGGAGGATGCAAACTCCTTGGAAAGCATTGAAAATTGCTCTTC
>JBJKSY010000575.1:0-8814 GCA_046703645.1 Cyclobacteriaceae bacterium | reverse complement strand
AATGATTATAAAATTCAAAGATGAAAAACAGGACTTTGGGAACTAAGGGGCCGGAAGTTTCCGCCATGGGCCTTGGTTGCATGGGCATGTCGGAATTTTATGGAGCCGGCGATGAATCGGAATCGCTCGCGACTATTCACCGTGCCATTGAATTGGGAATTTTTTTCCTTGATACTGCCGATATGTATGGGGTCGGCAGGAATGAAGAGCTTGTTGGCAAGGCGATCAAAGGCAGAAGGGATAAGGTATTCCTTGCAACAAAATTCGGCAATGTGCGGGGTCCGAACGGTGAATGGCTGGGAGTGAGTGGTCGACCGGAATATGTAAGATCAGCCTGTGAAGCAAGTCTCAGGAGGTTGAATACGGATGTAATTGACCTTTATTATCAACACCGGGTAGATCCGGAAACCCCTATCGAAGATACGGTCGGAGCCATGGCAGATCTTGTGAAAGAAGGGAAGGTGCGATATCTGGGCTTATCCGAAGCTTCACCACAGACTATCAGGAAAGCCCATCAAGTTCACCGGATAACAGCCCTTCAGACGGAATTTTCCTTATGGACGCGAGATCCTGAACCTGAGATCATTCCCTTATGCAACCAGCTTGGAATCGGATTTGTAGCCTATAGCCCGCTGGGAAGAGGGTTTCTGGCTTCAAGGTTCAAGTCCGACAAGGATTTCGGAGAAGGGGATTATCGCAGGAGTTCTCCCCGGTTTCAGGGTGATAACCTGAAAAAAAATCAGAAATTACTCGTGACGGTGGAGGAAATGGCAAAATCAAAGAATTGCACCCCCGCCCAGGTGGCCCTGGCCTGGGTACTTGCAGCGGGGAAAAATGTTATTCCGATTCCCGGGACCAAACGCCGGAATTTCCTGGAAGAAAACGCAAAAGCCATTGATATTCAATTCACTAAAGATGAACTGTCACAACTGAATAAGGTATTCCCCATGGGCATTGCCGCAGGAATGCGGTATCCGGAACAGGCGATGAAAGCGGTGAACCGTTGATCGTAAGCAGCCGGATTTTCTCCAGGCAAGGAATCATGCTCCGATTTGCCTGAAAAATGCTGCTTTAAAATTGATTGTATAATTATTTAAACTATCAGGTATCATTATGAAAAAAGAAAAAAAGGTAATTACGGCGGATTCCATATCTTCCATGGTCAGGCAATTCCAGTCGATCAGGATCCTGTTGACGGCTTATGAACTGGATGTTTTTTCCATGATCGCCAGTGCCCCTAAAACTTCTGAAAGAATAGCATCAAAACTGAATACTGACCCACGTGCGACCGACAGGTTATTGAATGCTTTAACCGTGTTGGGGTTTTTGAATAAAAGGAAAAATAAATTCTCCAATACAAGGGAATCGGCAACATACCTTTCCAGAAGAAGTCCCGGGTACATGTCGGGCTTGATGCACCAGGTTCATTTATGGGATAGATGGACCGGTTTAACCGAAAGTGTCAGGAAGGGTACATCCGTAATTGATCAGCCGGAAAATGTGAATGACAGGAATGAAAACTGGATACGATCTTTTATTGCTGCCATGCATTACCGGGCTAAGGAAAATGCAGGGAAGCTTATTTCCGGAATTTCGCTTAAAGGTGTGCAAACCGTACTTGATGTCGGGGGCGGTTCCGGAGTTTTTTCCATGGCTTTCGTAAATTCATCCCGGCATATCACCGCAACGGTTTTTGATCTTCCCAATGTGATTTCAGAAACTCAGAAATACATAAGAAAGGAAAAATTGACTTCCCGGATAAAAACATTTCCGGGAGATTATAACACCGATCCCCTCCCCAAAGGCTATGATATAGTTTTCCTTTCGGCAATTATCCATAGTAATTCATACCGGGAAAATCAGAAGCTGATCCGTAAATGTGCCGCCGCTTTAAACAAGGGAGGCCGCGTTATCGTAAAGGACCAGGTGATGGATGAATCACGTACAAAACCCGCACGGGGAGCCCTGTTCTCGCTGAATATGATTGTGGGAACAAAGGGGGGTGATACCTATACGGGTAATGAAATCAGGGAATGGTTCGAAAAGGCAGGATTACATTTCGAAAAACGTATTGCCAGGGATTCGGAGGATACGATGATGATCGCAAGGAAAAATTGAATTCCTGAATTTCGAGCCTGGATGAAATGTTAAATCTGTTGATTTTCATGCTCAGACTTATTAAATTGTAAAGTTGTAATGGGTTGTAAGGGTGATGAATATTTGGATTCTGTGATTTTTTGGATGGATTGATCATTCATAATTTAAAATCCGGGGATCATGAAAACTAACAGGAAAATTAACCGCCGGGAATTCATGGGCACTGCTGCTCTCGCCGCAGCTTCCGTCACGCTGGTTCCACGACAGGTACTTGGAGGAACGGGATTCACTGCTCCAAGCGACCGTATTACTATGGCTTGCATTGGTTGCGGAACCCAGGGACAGCGGGAAATGCTTAATATGGTAAATGATCCCGGCATACAGATCCTGGCAGTCTGCGATCCTGTAAGCGAAGGAAGTAATTATGTGGACTGGTCCAGAAACAGTCTGAGGAATAAAATACGTCAGGCGCTGGGCAATCAATCCTGGGGCGCTCACATGAAAGGGATCCGGGGCGGCAGGGAAGTCGCCGGTGAGATCATACGGTCCGTATATGCAGGTGAATTGAATTCGGTTAAATATTCCGGCATTAACACTTATGAAGATTTCAGGGACTTGCTTGAAAGAGAAAAGGATCTGGATGCCGTAATGATCACAACACCTGATCACCTGTTGGCCACCATTTCCATTGCGGCCATGAAAAAGGGTAAGCATGTTATTTCCCATAAACCTCTTTCCAACCGGGTTTCTGAAGTAAGACTGGTAGCGGATACGACGAAAAAGGCCGGAGTGGTATCGCACAACCTAGCCTGGAGACCGGAGGATAATTCCCTTCTTCAAAAGATCGAAAATGGTGAGATAGGGACGCTTCGTGAACTACACCTATGGACAGATGGCCCTTACTGGCCGCAATATAAAAATTTGCCTGGCAAAAAACCGCCGGTCCCGGAAGGATTCAACTGGGATTTATGGCTGGGCCCGGTCCCGGAGGTATCCTATCATTCCCATTATGCCCATGGCGTATACCGGGGCTGGTATGAATTCGGCTCCGGAAGCATCGGAGAAAAAGGGAATAAATATCTGTGGAAGATCTTCAATACGCTCGATCTCGGTATCCCTGCAGAAATTGAAGCATTGCCGGGATATTATAACCGGCTCCATAAAAAAATAAGCCGGAAGCTTTCCAACGATTTTTCATTTCCCGACAGTTCAATTGTCCGATTCAAATTGCCTGCCTTGGGAAATAAGTCCATGGTAAACCTGTTCTGGTACGACGGAGGTTTACGTCCCATGGTTCCTGCCATATACAGTAATAGTACCCTCCATATACCCGGCAGGGGAATTCTGATAGTGGGAGATAATGGATTTATACTGAATGGACAGACATACAGCAAGAATCAAACACCACAACAGACCGGGCTGTCGGATGATCCGCCGGATAAAACCTTAAAGAAAGGAAACAGGGAAAATTATTGGGTAAAAGCTGTGAAATCGGGAAAGCCTGCACCCGGAAATTTTATTGATGCAGGAAAGGTATCTGAAACCATTTGCCTCGGGGCAGTTGCATTAAGGTATGCGAGGAAAAACACCGGGAAAGATTATGTTCAGGTACTTAAATGGGATGCCGATAATATGAAATTTCTCAATGCTCCCGAAGCGGTTCCTATGCTGTCAAGGGAATATCGTGCTGGATGGGAATTAAAAGCGCTTTCCTGAGGGAAAAAGGAAAATTTTAATGATTAAAGAAAATTTCAATATAAGTTTTTTAATTTACGGATATTGTCGGTGATTTGAATTACGCCATTTTTCTAAAAAGGAACTGAACCATACAACACTTCAATTATATGAGGACTGGAATATTTTTAACAACATTGCTGGCTATAATTCTTTCAGGCTGCGGAAAAAGCGCCAGGGAAGGCAAGCCTGTTTCTTTATTCAACGGGAAAGATCTGACCGGTTGGTATACCTATATCGCGGTACCCGACTCCAGTGTTGATGTTCCGGGAATGCAGCGGGGCCTCAACGGTCATTATACGCAACCTCTTGGATTGAATAATGACATATTGCACGTTTTCAGTGTTGTGCAAATGGATGGCGGCCCGGTCATCAGGGTATCCGGACAAATATTCGGGATCCTGGTTACTGACAGGGAATATGGAAATTATCACCTGAAACTTCAGTTCAAATGGGGAACAAAAAAATATCCGCCCAAGCTGAACGAGCTTCGTGACAGCGGCGTGCTTTACAACTCGATCGGCCCTGAAGGACACTGGGGAGGTGTTTGGATGAAATCGATTGAATTCCAGGTCAACGAAAAGGAAGTTGGGGATCTTTACACGGTTGATACTGTATGGGTCGATGTTCCCGCTGTGAAGGATTCGACCGGGGAATACCATTACCGGAAAGGTGCGCCAATCGTTACATTTGATTACAATCTTCAACACTGCGCCCATGATGCGGATTATGAAAAGCCCTGGGGTGAATGGAATACTCTCGAGATCTATAACGTGAACGGCAGGAGCGTGCATGTCGTAAACGGCAAGGTGAATAACCGTCTTGAGAATTTCCGTTACCTTGTTAACGGTAAGGAAGTCCCATTGACAAAGGGGAAGATCCAGATCCAGTCTGAAGGGTCGGAAGTATATTACAGGGACATTACCCTCACCCCGATAAGCGAAATCCCTCCCGATTTGTTATAGAACGCAGAATATCGGAAGAAAGCAGTATCATTTTTTAATTTGTCATGTCCTCCACAACCTGATAGACGAAAAAGGGAAGGTTAACCGGTCTAAGTGACAAGTGACAAGTGACAAGTAACAGGTGACAAGTGACAAGTAACAAGTGACGAGTTACCGATTACTTTTCAGTAACCATCCCTTCCAATGATCGAATTGTAATTCTTTTAACTTTTACATTTCATTTTAATTCCACCCTTCTTTCATTATTTTTAAGTCTGTTTCTAAATCAAAACTTTTTAAAATGAAAAAATTATGCTTCTTAGTAGCAGGTTTGCTGATCTTCACCACCTTTGTCAGGGCGCAGGAAGGTTACAAACCCAGCGAGGAAAACCTGAAGAACCGGGAATGGTTCCGTGATGCCAAGTTCGGCATGTTCATACACTGGGGCGTTTACAGTGTTCTCGGAGGAGGGGGCGATGAAGGTATTGCAGAATGGATAATGGAGAATAAGCATATTCCGATAAAGGATTATGAGAACCTTCCGAAGTTTTTTAACCCTGTGAAGTTTGACCCGGCGGTATGGGTGGCTACGGCCAAGGCTGCCGGCATGAAATATATAACCATTACCAGCAAACACCATGACGGTTTTGCCATGTTCCATTCAAAAATCAGCGATTATAATATTGTCGACCGTACACCTTACGGGAAGGATGTGCTGAAGATGCTGAAAGATGAATGTGACAAACAGGGTATCAAATTGTTCTTTTATTATTCTCAGCTTGACTGGCATAACCCGGATTATTATCCGAGAGGCAGTACCGGTCACTATACAGGAAGGCCGGATCACGGGGACTGGAATAAATACCTCGATTATATGAATGCTCAGCTTTCCGAACTGCTTACCAACTATGGAACTATAGGAGGTATCTGGTTCGATGGAATGTGGGATAAACCAAATGCTGACTGGCAGCTTGGCAAAACGTATGCCCTTATCCATAAGCTGCAACCCGGGGCTCTTATCGGAAGTAACCATCATATGGCGCCATTTCCCGGTGAGGATTTCCAGATGTTCGAGAGAGACCTCCCGGGTCAGAATACGATGGGATTTAACCAGACTTCCTCCATTTCGGATCTTCCGCTGGAAATGTGTGAAACCATGAACAATTCGTGGGGATATAACCTGAGGGATGAAAATTTCAAGACCTCAAAGTATCTTATCCAGACCATGATCAGGGCTGCAGGTTACGGTGCGAACTTCCTTCTGAACAACGGACCAATGCCCAATGGTCAGATGCAGCCCCAGGTGATCGATACACTCAGGAAGATCGGGCAATGGCTGGATAAATATGGCGAAACCTATTATGGAACACGGAAAGGCCCGGTGGCGCCTCATGAGTGGGGAGCGACCACCATAAAAGGAAAAACCATGTATGTGCACGTGCTAGACCTGAAGGATGAAGTGCTATTCCTGCCTGCTTTCACAAAGAAAATTTCTTCCGTTACGCTCTTCGATGACCATTCGAAGCTGGATTATTCCCAGAATAAAAACGGGACGGAAATTACTATTCCATTCAACAAAAGGGATAATATCTATACGATCGTCGTTGTTGCTTTAAAATAATGGTTAAAGCCGGGGCATTTAAACGCATTGCGGTAAAAGTCGGCACTCATGTTCTGACGGATGAAAAGGGAATGCTTGACTTGTCCAGGCTGGAGGAACTTACCCGACAGATTTCGGAAATCCGGAAAAAAGGAACGGAAGTAATCCTGGTATCCTCCGGGGCAGTTGCCTCGGGAAGGGAGATATACAAGCCTGTTCAGCGGATAGATCAGGTAAGTCTCCGTCAGCTCTGGGCATCGATTGGCCAGGTACGACTGATCCAGCAATATTCGGTTTTCTTTGGCAAATATGATACCCTTTGCTCTCAGGTGCTGGTTACAAGGGAGGATTTCCGCAGCCGTGTACATTACCTGAACATGAAAAATTGCTTTTCCGTTCTGCTGGGTCAGGGGATCATTCCCATAGTCAATGAAAATGATGTGGTATCCGTTACGGAATTGATGTTTACCGATAATGATGAACTTGCTGCCCTGGTGGCAACCATGCTCAATGTTGACTGTTTAATCCTTCTTTCCAGCGTTGATGGCATCATGAAAACTGAAGAGAACGGGAAGCAGGTATTATTAGAAACGATCCATACCGGCGACAAGAGTTATGAAAAATATGTTTTATCGGGAAAGTCGATGTTTGGCAGGGGCGGAATGCTTACCAAAGCGGTAACGGCCCAAAAAGTTGCAGGCTCAGGTATCGAGGTGAGAATTGCAAACGGGAGAAGAAATAACATCCTTCCGGAAGTATTGAGTAATTCATGTCCCTACACCAGATTTGTACCTGCATCGGAAAAAACAAGCATTAAAAAATGGCTGCAGCATTCTGTCGGCTTTGAAAAGGGCTCGGTGATAATCAATCAGGGAGCTGAAAAAGCATTGAAAACACTGAAAGCCGCCAGTTTGCTGCCTGTGGGGATCACGCAGGTTGAGGGTGAATTCCAGAAAGGTGACCTGATCATGATCTACAATGAACATAAAAGACAGGTGGGCCTGGGAATTGCCCAGTACAATGATGAACTGGCACGCCAGAAGATCGGAAAGCAAAGGGAAAAGCCTCTTATACATTATGATTATCTGTTTTTACTATGAATCACCGGGAATATTTTGAAAAGGCCCTAAAAGCAACAAGGGAGATAATTAAGATAAACACGATGCAGGTAAATGACCTGCTTCTCCGGCTTGCCGATGTCCTTTGCAGGGAGAAGGTTATTTTGCTGGAAGAAAACAGGAGGGACCTGGAGAGAATGGATGCTTCCGATCCGAAATACGACAGGCTGAAATTAACTGCGGAAAGAGTTGAGAACATCGCCGGCGATATCAGGAACGTTGCCGGGTTAAATTCTCCTCTGGGGAAGATTCTTGAGGAACGGAATTTAAAGAACGGGCTTCATCTGAAAAAAATCAGGGTGCCACTGGGAGTTGTCGGCATTATTTATGAATCCAGGCCAAATGTAACATTCGACGTGTTTTCCCTTTGCATAAAATCCGGTAACGTTTGCCTGTTAAAGGGAGGCAGCGATGCGGACCATTCCAACCGGGCTATTGTAAAGCTTATCCGGCAGGTATTGTCCGACAGCCATATGCCTGAAGACCTGGTACAACTGCTGCCCGCTACCCATGAGGCTACCACCGATTTACTGAATGCGGTCGGTCTTGTGGATGTGATCATCCCCCGAGGGGGACAAAATCTTATAGATTATGTCCGTCAGAATGCAAAAGTGCCGGTGATAGAAACCGGTGCGGGGATTGTGCATACCTATTTCGACGAATCGGGCGACCTGGAAAAAGGGAAAAAGATCATTGCCAATGCCAAGCTCAGGCGTGTAAGTGTTTGCAATGCCCTCGATTGCCTGATCATTCATAATAACAGGCTGAAGGACCTGCCTGAGCTTGTCAGTGAACTGGGAAAACAATCGGTTGAACTGTTCGCCGATGAATCTTCATACAGGGAATTGGAAAATAAATATCCGTCTGCCGGTCTCCATAAAGCGGAGAACAAACATTTCGGTACGGAATTCCTCTCAAAAAAAATGGCGATACGTACCGTAGGGTCACTGCAGGAGGCGCTTGATCATATTGCCCTTTACAGCTCAAAACATTCTGAAGCCATTATCTCTGAAACCGAAGAAAATATCCAAAGATTCTTTAACGAAGTGGATGCCGCTGCCGTTTATTCCAACACTTCAACTGCGTATACCGATGGAGCGCAGTTTGAATTAGGTGCTGAAATCGGGATAAGTACACAGAAATTGCATGCCCGAGGCCCCATGGCCCTGGAAGAACTCACCAGTTACAAATGGATTATCCGGGGAGACGGCCAGGTAAGGAACCCTAGAAGCGTGCCGAACCCATCAAGGGTTAGGCACCCTAATTTTATCCAAACTGCCGTTTTTTCAAATAAAAGGTCCAATTTTGTGGCCGTTTATGC
>JBJKSY010000574.1:0-7415 GCA_046703645.1 Cyclobacteriaceae bacterium | reverse complement strand
GTAAATCCTGCGCCCTGCCCGAATGATACGGAGAGGGCGTGCATTACGATAATAGCAACAACTATATTTACTACAGGGATCAGCAACAGAATAAGCCACCACCATGGTTTCCCAACGATTTCCAGCAACACGATCACGTTATAAATAGGGATTATTGCTGCCCATCCCGGTTTTTTTGCTTTCGTGAATATGACCCACATTGATGCGATCATTAACAGGAAGATGAGGAATTCGAAAAATAATACGGCTTTCATAAGTTAAGGTGTTTTTGGGTTTCCTACTCTTAAGGCTTTTCGGAATCCGCCCCGTACTCTCTTTTGAGGATTTTCCGGATATTCCTTATGTGTAATTCGTAATGTGAATTTTAAATGATCTGCTCTGTACCCAGCTTGTAATTAGAGATACTTCGTAAAGTAAGTAATTCCGGTATAATTTCAAAATATTTGATTTTTGACCTTTTTACCGGGTTTTTGACTACAGGTTACCGGTCTGACCAAAAGATTGCGGGTTATTTTCAGATCTCGGCTGGAATGGTTAAATTAATATATTCTTTTAATTCAAAAGGCGATTGTGAAACCCCTTAATATTATGAGAAGATTTTTTTCCGTCCGGATTATAAGATGCCTTCCTGCTTTCCTGGGAGTTTTGTTCTTCCTTATCCAGGCCGAATACGGTTTTTCCCAGAATTCGGTCATAAGGGGAAAAGTTGTCGATAAAGAAGACGCTTCACCGGTTCCCTTTGCCAATGTTTATTTCAATAATTCGCTTATCGGCACAACTACCGATGCCAACGGACGTTACATCCTAAGGCATCTGGATGCCGGCATGTATGAATTCATCGTGTCCTTTGTGGGCTATGAATCTTTCCGGAAGTTTATCCGGATAGGCGAAGATGATACCTTGAATTTAAATGTTACCCTGACCCGTTCGGTAGAACAGTTGTCGGAGATCCAGATCAAGGCAAAGGTGGATGCTGAATGGAAGCGGAATTATCGAAAGTTCGAATACCAGTTCTTCGGACCCAACGTCAAGCCCAGGGATTGTGAGATCACCAACCCGGGATATCTGATCTTTCATGATAATCCGAAAACCGATTCCTTTACCGCCGAATCAAAAGTTCCTCTGATCATCATGAATCACCGGCTGGGATACAGGATCTATTTTACCCTGCGGCAATTCGTTATTTACAAGGGTAACCTGAGCATTTATTCCGGGGATGCCCGCTTCGAAAAGTTAACGGCGACCACATCCCAGGAGCTTTTGTCATGGGAAATAAACCGCTATAATACATACAAGGGATCTCTCCGGAATTTATTTCATGACATGATATTCAATACCCTCGACCAGGACGGGTTTAAAGTCTACCAGGTACAGCCTAATATATCATTTTTCAACTCCAATTATTTTTCTGAAAGGGTGGGAAAAGAATTTACACCTGTTGATCCCAAGTTGCTGGTTTATTTAAGCGGTAACCCGAATTCTTACTTTATTCAGTCGATGTTGCCTATCGAGGTGGTTTATACAGGGCGGTATTCTTCAGCTTCCCAGTTCCCGGATATGCCCTATGAGGTATCCAGGATCATTCTGAAAACGAACAGGATCGAAGTCAATAAAAATGGATTTGCCTATAATCCCACAGCTTTCATTGTAACGGGAAACCGTGCCGGGGAGAGAGCTGCCGACATGCTGCCTTTTGAGTATCAGCCCCCGAGGTCGGATGAAGCACTGGCCGGCACAGACCTGAACGAGGTAAATTTCCATAAAATAGATTCTCTCTCGCAGGCCATTAGTGACCAGGGACTGATCAGGGACCAGGAGAATGTCCTTATCAGTACCGATAAGCCGTATTATATTGCAGGGGATGAATTGTGGTACAGCATTCGTCTTGTAGATGATTTCTCCCGGCATCCTGAAGAAGGGGACCGGATCGTATATGTTGACCTGGTTACCCCGGGGGATTCTGTAACCGTGCACCAGACCCTGCCGTGCGTAGATGGCCTTGCTTCAGGCCGGATGGATCTGCCCGGATATTTACCGGAAGGATGTTACATGATACGGGGATATACCGACTGGATGAGGAATTTCAGTGATGCCGGTTATTCGGGCAAGACCATATTGATTCATTCGGATGTTAAAAGTTCGGGCCTGTCAGATGGGACAACATCTGTCGGGGATTCAATAATAATGAAATTTTTCCCGGAAGGAGGAAACCTCCTGGATGGCCTGAACAGCGCGGTGGGTATTCATGCAACGGATATTTCAGGGCAGGGAGTTATGGTTAATGGTTCACTTACCGATGAGAGGGGAAGGGAAATCGCCAGGATCGCCACCAGCGCCCTGGGGATCGGGAAAGTAAATTTCAAGCCCCGGTTCGGAAGGAACTATTACGCAAAGATCAGCTATGTAAATATGAGGGCAGCGAATCACCGGTATCTTTTTCCTGAAGTCAGCGAATCCGGCTTCAAAATGGCGGTGCTCAACCAGGACAGGAATATGTTTACCGTGAACGTGGAAGCGACACCTGATCTCAAGAACCACGGCGTGATCCTTATCATACAGGCAGGAGGCAATAGCTTATACCATGAAGCCTTTTACCTTGTCGGAACTGAAAAAACCTTATTGCTGCAGAAATCCAAATTCCCGGCCGGTCCTGTTCAATTGAATTTATTTACCCTCAATGGAAACCTGATCGGGCAAAGAATGATCTATATTGATCATCCTAATGAATATCCGCTTGTGACTATCAAAGCCAGCAAGCCGGAATACGACCCTGCGGAACAGGTCGATCTGCAGATTAACCTGAAAGATTATTTTCATCATCCTGTCAGCGCCATCATGTCTGTTTCGGTCACCGCCAATGACATGTTCGACCCCGTTGCCTACACGGATCCTGTTCCTGAAATCATGCTGCAATCGGAATTTTTTGAAGGTATTCAGAACCCCCGTTATTATTTCCGTGATACCACTACCGCAACCCGTGAGGATAGAGATAACCTGATGCTGACACTGACTCATTACAAATATGACTGGCGGCAATTCAATAATGAAAGCGGCTTTCCGTATGCTAAAGATAAAACCCTACCGGTTAGCGGAACTGTCTATGAAAATAAAAGAGTTTGTGATGATTGCCAGGTCACTCTCTTCCCGGTGACCCAGGGAATGAATTACCGGAATTTTACGACAGACCAGGACGGCAAATTCAAAATCAATATTCCCGGCTTGTTTGACAGCGCGTCATTTATTGTTGATATTACCAATAGAAAAGGTAGAAAAATCAATGGGCATATCAGCGTAGACCGTGAGATTCACTATAAGATCGGGAAAAGCTTCAGGGATTGTACGATCCCGGTTGAACCTGAATCAATTGAAAAATACGATACGGTCTTACAATATGTAAAAACGGAAAATGAGAAAATCAGGACCCTGATGATGAAGGAAATCGCAATCAGCGCAAAAAGAATTGAAGAGCAGCCTGTATCAACTAAGCTTATCAAGTCGGACGTCTATTCCAACCCCGACCAGGTAATCAACCTGGACGATAATAAGACCATCAACCTGACCGTGACTCAGATCCTGGCAAGGTATTTAACCGGGTTTATGATAACACCTGACGGCCAGGGAAATTACAAATTTCTTTTGCACGGACCTCATTCCTTCAATGTGCAAAACGAAAGTCCCTTATTTATTGTCGATGGGGTAGAACTGGGAAACTCACAGGCTTATACCATTATAAATTCTTTGAATCCTAACAATATTCAACGAATCGAAGTATTCAAGGATGCTTCGGCAGGCTATTGGGGAGTAAGGGGAGCTGACGGAGTGATTGCAATATTTACGAAACACGGAGTAAGCTATAATTTCGGCGGCGAGAAAAATGGTCATAAAAAACTTTTTGAGATCAGCGGATTCACACCCCAGGCGAATTTCCGCATGGTGGGAGAAGATTCAACGAGTTTGGCAGTGACTCAAAGGGTTACCGTTTACTGGGCCGGTAACCTGTCAACCGGACCCGACGGGAATATCGAACTTAAATTCGATAATGCAAGCAATGCGAGGTTCTTCACGGTTCATGTACAGGGAATTACATCCGATGGGGTCCCTTTCAGTTATGCCACCAGGACCGATCATTGATGATTTTACCTTATTCAGGGATGACCAGCCAATTGTTTGCATTAATGATCATATTATTTTAATCTGAATGGCACTTTTTTTGTGGGAAATAAATTGAAAATAGGATATCCATTTCCGGAATTTGTAAGGATTTCCCGGATTTTGACCGGTTGTTATAACAAATTTTTTATTTTGGTTTCCCTGCCGGATTCAGGACATAACAAAAAATGATTCTAAATTCAGTTACCGGATTTTTTCACATTAGTTTGAAGATAAAATTATTAATAATACCCTTCCTGATCATTTTACTCCAGCCTGTCCGGTTATGCTTTGCACAGCAATCGGTTATTTCAGGAAAAGTGTTTGATAAATCGGACGGTAAGCCGGTCCCGTATGCGAATGTTTATTTCAACAATTCGCTTACAGGGACAACCACGGATATCAAAGGAAGTTATATTCTCAGGAATATAGATGCCGGGGTATATGAATTCATTGTCTCATTTGTCGGGTATGAATCGTACAGGAGGTATGTGAGGATCGGGATCGACGATACCCTCAGGGTAAATATTCAATTAATGCCTTCTCTTGTTCAGCTTTCCCAGGTTGAGATCAGGGGGAAAGCGGACGCCAGGTGGAGGCGCCAGTTCCGGGAATTTGAAAGTAA
The DNA here is from genome assembly GCA_046703645.1 of Cyclobacteriaceae bacterium. Lineage (GTDB taxonomy): Bacteria > Bacteroidota > Bacteroidia > Cytophagales > Cyclobacteriaceae > DATDPY01. The sequence goes on along the minus strand of JBJKSY010000574.1, from coordinate 2,641 downwards.
TTTCTTCGGCCCCGGAATAACTTCCAGGGACTGTGAAATCCTTAACCCGGATTGCCTTTCCTTCAATGATAATCCTAAAACGGATTCTTTTACAACCGTAGCACGCGTTCCCCTTAAAATTGTCAATCACCGTCTCGGGTACAGGATCTACTTCACATTACGGCAATTTTGCATTTATAAAGGCCAGCTAAAAGTCTATTACGGGGATACCCGTTTCGAAAACCTTCCTGCAACAACCTCGCGGGAACAAATGTCCTGGGAGATAAACCGGTACAATACATACAAGGGTTCCCTGAGAAATTTTTTCAGGGATATGATAGACAGTGCGCTTACCAAAGACGGGTTTAAAGTCTTTCGTGTAAGAACTTCGTCGTATAAGGAACAGTCGGATGTTTCCGTAATGGAATCCAATTATTTTTCAAAAGAGCTCAATTATGAGATATTTCCACTCGATTCAAATACGGCAGTAACTTTCAGCCCGGATCCGAATTCCTATTATATCTATTCGAAGGTTCCCATTGAGTTTATCTATACCGGCAGGTATTCATCGAAATCCCCATACCCGGATATGCCTTACGAGGTTTCAAGGATCATCATTAAAAATGGACGGATCGAGGTCAATAAAAACGGGTTTGTTTATGATCCGACATCCTTTATCGTATTCGGAAACCGCGCCGGGGAACGTGCCGCGGATATGTTGCCTTTTGAATATACTCCCCCTGGCCAATTAGGGAAAGGATTTAAAATTAATGCTAATGAATTGAATTTCCATATGCTGGATTCCTTGTCGGGGGCGGTGGGTGAGAAAGGTTTGCTTCGGGACCAGGAAGATGTAAATATTTGCACGGACAAGCCATATTACATTGCCGGCGATGAATTGTGGTACAGCGTACGTCTTGTGGATGATTTCACACGGCATCCTGAAGAAGGAGACCGTGTTGTTTATGTGGACCTGGTTTCCCCGGACGATTCGGTGATTGTTCACCAGACCCTTCCATGCGAAGATGGCATTGCTTCCGGCCGGATGGATCTGCCACCCTATTTGCCGGAAGGATGTTACCTGATGAGGGGATATACCGACTGGATGAGGAATTTCAGTGATGCAGGTTATACGGGCAAAACCATCCAGATTCACTCGGATGTTAAAAGTTCGGGCATGTCAGACGGGAAATCATCACCGGGTGATTCGATTATCCTGAAATTTTTCCCGGAAGGAGGGAACCTACTTGATGGAGTAAATAGCACGATGGGCCTTCATGCCACGAATATGTCAGGAGAAGGAGTAATGGTTAATGGTTCACTGACTGATGAGAGGGGAAAGGAAATAGCAAAGATCGCCACCAGCTCTCTCGGGATCGGAAAAGTGAATTTCAAACCCAGGTTTGGAAGGAATTATTATACAAAGATCAGCTACGTAAATATGAGAGCGGCGAATTTCAGCTATCCTTTGCCGGAGGTGAGTGAATCCGGTTTCCATATGGAAGTGCTAAACCAGGACAGGTATGTATTTACCGTGCATGTGGAAGGGACAAACGATCTCAAAAACCATGGCGTGATCCTGATCATGCAGGCCGGGGGGAATGTTCTGTACCGCGAGGCTTTTTATCTTGCCGGAACAGAAAAGACTTTATGGATGCAGAAATCTCAATTCCCGGAAGGCGTGCTTCAACTGAATTTATTTACGCTGACCGGCAATTTTATCGGAGAGCGGCTTGTATATAATAACCGTCAAGGTGAAATTCCGCAAATTACTGTCAGAACGGACAAGCCTGAATACGGCCCGAATGATTCGGTAGAAATGAGTATAGCGGTGAATGACAGCTCGCATCACCCTGTCAGTGCAGTCATGTCTGTTTCGGTAACAGCCAATGACATTTTTGACATCGACTCCTATAATGATCCCGTTCCGGAGATCATGCTTCAATCGGAATTCTTTGAAGGGATCCAGGACCCGGGCTATTATTTCCGCGATACAACTTCGGAAACCCGGGGTGATCTGGATAACCTGATGCTGACCCTGACCAGGTACCGTTATAAGTGGAGCAAGCCGGAATTAATGCAATTGTTCCGGCATATCAAGGCAGGGTGGTTGTTTAAAAGCGGCACCGTTTATGAAAACCGGAAAACCTGCGGGGCATGTAAGGTAACCCTGTTTCCGGTTACACAGGGAATGAACTTTGTTTCCTTCACTACTTCGGAATATGGAAAATTCAGGGTTGCCGTTCCGGGCCTGTTCGACAGCGCAACTTTTATTATGCAGATCATAAACGAAAAGGGAAAAAAGATCAACGGTAGAATTATTGTTAATAATGATGAGCCGTATAAGATCGGGAATCTGTACCGGAACTGCATAACTCCGGTGCAAAAGAAAGAAGTTGAAAATTATGATACTTTATTAAATGTTGTCAGGGCAGAGAATGAAAAAATCAGAACTATTTTGTTGAGTGAAATTGCGATAAAAGCTGCTCCTATTCAAAATCAATTGGGCCAGGATAAACTGATAAAATCGGACGTTTATTCCGTCCCTGACCAGGTAATAAATCCCGGTAAAATACCCGGTATTTATCAATCAATTGAACAATTATTAGCTGTAAATCTAATAGGGTTCAGGTTTAGAAGAACCCCCGATGGCCAGTATCGG
>JBJKSY010000573.1:0-3509 GCA_046703645.1 Cyclobacteriaceae bacterium | reverse complement strand
CAGTCAATGCTTGACAAAACCCTTATCGAAAGGTTAAAGGAAAAATCGGAATTCTGCCTTGAATTACTTGAGATCTGTAATTATGACTGGGAAGAAATGACCTACAGGTTTTTATGCCGGAATTTCGGTTTTAAGATCAACCAGCATCCCATGACGGCCCTTGCAACTTATCTTCCCCTGAAAATCATTAAGAAACATTCCGGAAATTTACCGGACCTGGAAGCATTGTTATTTGGCACTGCCGGATTTCTGAAGGAAATTCCGGTGGATGATTACCAGGCAAACCTCAAAAGGGAATTCGGTTATCTTGGAGGGAAATACAGGTTGAATAATGATTTTCTTTCCAGGTTCCAATGGAAGTTCATGCGCACCCGGCCCGGAAATTTTCCTTCCCTGAGACTGGGTCAGCTTGCAGGGTTACTGAGTACAATGGACAATTTTCTTCCTTCAATCCTGGAAAGAAAAAAAGTTAATGAATTCATGGACCTGTTAAAATTCAAAACGAGTGAATACTGGCTTCATCATTACGATTTCGGCAAAACTTCTTCGACGGGAATGAATATGGGAGAAGGGAGCCGTCGTGTACTTATCTCCAATTGGATAATCCCAGTTCTCGGCGCCTATGGAATATATATGGATGATGATGTTTTTACCGACAGGGCTGTTTCCCTGCTTCAGAATCTCTCGTCGGAAAAGAACAGGATCACTCGGATTTGGGAAAATGCCGGAATTCCCAACCGCAACGAGGCTGAAAGTCAGGCGCTAATCCAGCTTTATAACGCCTACTGTATTAAAAAGAAATGCCTAAATTGCACCATAGGAATGAAACTATTGGGAGCCCATGATATGGTACTGGACAGGTAATATTCTTGTTCTTGCATTAATCATTTATTTTCTAGCCGGGAAACTGAATACTCCTGAAACCCAACCTTTTTATTTCCCTGCATTGTTGCTCAAACTTCTGGCAGGCCTGGGAGTGGGATTTGTTTATTTGTACTATTACCGCCAGGGTGACACGCTCAGGTTCCAGGAACTTTCTTTAAAACTTTATGAACTTGCCGGCCGAGATTTTCACAGGTATATTTCATTTCTTTTTCACAGCAGCCCGACTATGATTCAGGCCTACCTGCCGGAACTGAGCGAAGAACCCCGAACCTTGTTCTTTGTTAAAGTATTGAGTCTTTTTGATCTGTTGACCAACGGCAACTACTGGATAAATTCTGTTTACTTTTCCCTGCTGAGTTTTACAGGATCGTGGATGATCGTCCTGGCCGTTTGCAGGATCAGCCGGAGACTTCTCTTCGCGGCATTGATCCCATTTGCCCTGTTACCTTCCATGGTGTTCTGGTCATCGGGCGTGCTTAAAGAAAGTATCGCCATGTTCTGTTTCGGAATGCTGGTTTTTCTCTTTATAAAAAATTACCTCAACAGAAAGTTCAATTACCCGGATTTTATATTATTTGTCTTCATTGCCGTGCTCTACTGGCTGATAAAATATTATCTGGTGATCGTTTTGATTATTTCCATGGCTACTGTTCTGACCGCAGATGTGATTGAAACCAGATTTCATAGGCGTATAAATTTTCCGTTGTTTGCAGGTTTATTTTTTTTGTATATCCTGGCCGGAAGCTTTGCCCACCCGAATTTTTCATTGCTGGATTTTTTCAAAGTTTTGCATAATAACCACGAGGAAATTATAAGAATATCGAATAAGAATAGTCTTATTCCGTTCATCCCAGTAAAGGAAGCTTTCGGCGGATTCCTTATCAATATCCCTATGGCATTATTTGCAGGGTTATTCATGCCATTACCATTGCAGGGGAGCAGCCTTATCACGCTGGGCCCGGGAATTATTAATTTGTTGATATTATTCACAACGGTAATGTTATTATTCAAGGGTGTTCATTTTCCTGAGGGTAATATGAAGAGACTTGTATACGGGGCTATTTTGTATATTTTTTCATTAGCTGTTTTACTTTCATATGCTGCACCGAATTTCGGAACACTGGAAAGGTATAAAATAAGTTATCTGCCGCTATTTTTACTTCTCGTCCTGGCGGGGATATGGCCATGGCTGTCGGGCAGGGGCAAATTGATTGAAAATGTTTAAATATTTAATAAAGGAAATATGGAAAAACCGGTTATAATTTTTGGGGCAAATGGTCTGGGAAGGGCCGCTCTCGAGCTCTTTATTGACAACGAAGTAGTTGTATACGGATTTCTGGATGATAATACTGACCTGCATGACACCACATTGCAGGATGTAAGGGTACTCGGTTCAACTACTGATGACGGTTACCTGAAACTGATTGGTCATAAGTGCGAAGCATTTATAGCCACTGATGATAATTCGGTAAGGAAGACCCTGGTACAGATGCTGAATACAAGAAGGAAGATGATGCCGGTGAACGCCATACATAAATTTGCCCGAATAGCAGGTTCAGCCTACCTGGAACATGGAAATTTTATCAATGATTCCGTAATTATTGGTACCTATGCCCGGGTGGGCAGTCATAACATCCTTAATTCCGGATCGATAGTTGAATATGATGCCAAAGTCGGAAATTTTGTCCAACTCGGCGCCGGTTCTATAATCGGGCAGGGAGCAGAGATCGATGATGAAGCCTTTATCGGTGCGGGTGCAACAATCGTTGCGGGAGTAAAAATTGGTAAAAGAGCCAGGGTAGGGGCCGGATCGGTGGTAGTTGCAAATGTTGAGGACGATGAAACAGTCTTCGGTAATCCTGCCAGCACGGTTAAAGTGTGATTTTTATACAGGGAATAAATATTCTTCCGGATCCTGCATAAATAACGGCAGGAAATTTAACCGGGAACCGTATTAACGATGCGGGGATAGAAGATCAATCTGTTATTTTTTTATTTTTGAGATGAGGTGGTCAATGGATTTTTTTACCTCATCAGAAGCTTTCCTGGCCGAATTCTCAAATTTGTCGATGTCCCCGGAATGATCTTTGCGGAATTTATCGAATTCAGTCTCAAGGGTCTTTTTGTTTCTTTTCAACTCCTTGATCCGGTCATCAAACTCTTTCCTGATCGGCCCTTTGGAACCCTTAGCCTTCGCGATCAGGTCATCAATTGATTTTCCCAATTCCTGTAATATTTTTTCGGCTTTGCCTGTTTTATTTTCCATCTGAGTAGTAATTAAAAATGAATTTAAAAGGACGATGCGTTATATTTGTACGTTTAATATTAAAAAGATTTTTGAAAAAGAAAAGAATTTGGCTAGTAATAATCTTCCTGGCGGCTACCTGCCTGTTGACAGATTGTGCAAGTAACAGACCCTTGAAAAGAAGTCAGCCCAAACACGGCCCCATTCCCTGCCCGATCAAGGATTGTTGAAAACGATCCGATTCAAGGGCAGCTCCAGATTACCATGCTAATATGTTTCATGAAACTAATATCATAACCTTCCCTCGGCTATACCGTAAATTCAGTATTTCAAAACGGGGAATCAGTGAAAATTGAAAGAAATGCCTGTGAATTTGAAG
>JBJKSY010000572.1:0-3855 GCA_046703645.1 Cyclobacteriaceae bacterium | reverse complement strand
GGATGCCACAGATTATGTGAAGGAGATCAGGGAAATTTCGTCCGGTGATAAACTGAATATCCACCTCAGCTCCGGCGGCGGCTGGGCTGCACGTCTCGAGAAGGAGGAATAGTTTTGGTGGACGCGTGGATGGATGGAAGAATGGGTGAATGGATGGGTAAATGGGTAGATCCCCGTATCCGGGTCTCCCGACAGGGGACTCTGATAATCATTCTCATCGATTAACCCTCCCCATTTCTTGTTTAAATAAATATTTTATTATAATCAAGTGCACGGTATTATGAGGAAGGAATTAAAATAAACCATGAATGGTTTATGGATTATCGGGATATTACAGGCACCTAATCCGAGTCCCTTTGCAGGAGACTCGGATATATAGAATTTACACTCACTCCCCCTGCCCCAGGGAATAACCCCGGGCGCCGTCGAAATCATATAAATTTTCCGTCTTGATGAAATCCAGTCCCGATTCGCTGATGTCCGCCAATAAGCTAACCACCTGTTTATGGGAAACGGGCATGGAATCTTTTTCACTCATAAACCGGCATCTCCAGTGGTCCGTTCTCAGCATTCCCGGGAACCCATCAGGGTAAACCTTTATGCCCCGGTTCGTGATCATGGTAAGCTTTAATCCCTGCCGGTTAAAGGCTTCCATCTTTTGCCCGAATTGTTTGGGATCTCTGTTATTTTCATCCCAGCTCAGGAAAACATCAACCCCTTTCAATTCCTTTCTTTTAGCATGTTGCGGCCCCAGGGAAATGATACTGATCCCCTTTCCGTTGTTATAGGAAACATGCCTGAGCCGCTCGGGTTGCTGCCCCAGCCTGGCAATCACCTCCTTTGCAAATTCACTGGTCCATACTTTCTTTTTGGAATCCTTGTTGAAAATATCGGATGTATGTATCCCGTCCTCAATGGTTTTCAGCCAGGCATTCTGAACGAGGTCGGCGATATCCGATTGATCGATATGTACCAGCATCATCACGACGGCATTAATAAGGCCTGACGGATTTGCAATATCCAGGCCGGCAATATCCGGGGCCGATCCATGGATCGCTTCGAACATGGAGGCTTGTTCTCCGATATTAGCCGAGCCCCCCAGTCCTACCGAGCCCGTAACCTGTGCGGCTATATCGGAGATAATATCCCCATAAAGATTCTGGGTCACAACAACATCGAGGGAATGAGGGCGGTCGGCGATGATAGCCGAACCGATATCGATGATCAGGTGCTTGTTTTCAATATCCGGATACTCGCGGGCAATCTCATCGAAAATTTTATGGAACATTCCGTCGGCCTGCTTAAGGATATTATCCTTTGTCATACAGGTAACTTTCTTCCGTCCATAAGCCCTCGCATATTCAAAAGCATACCGAATGATCCTTTCCGATCCGGGTACAGAGATAAGCTTCAATGACTGCACCACCTCCTGTGTTTGCTGGTATTCTATGCCCGCGTAAAGATCTTCTTCGTTCTCCCGGATGATGACCAGGTCGGTCAGCGGGTGGTTTGTGGGCACATAAGGATAATAAGAACGGCAAGGCCTTACATTGGCAAATAATCCCAGGGCCATGCGAGTGGTAACATTCAGGCTTTTATAACCCCCTCCCTGGGGTGTGGTGATAGGTGCCTTCAGGAATACCCGTGTTTCCCTTAATGAGTCCCAGGCTTCCTGTGGAATACCCGTGGTAATCCCTTTCTTGTACACTTTTTCACCGATCTCAATAACCTGAGGATCGATACGCGCTCCCGCCGCTTGCAGGATATCCAGGGTGGCCTGCATGATCTCAGGGCCGATCCCGTCGCCATACGCAACAGTGATTTTTTTCTTTTCGCTCATAGTATGTCGTAATGTTGTAATAATGATCCGATGATCCGATCACGGAATTTTTATTTATAAAATCTTCTGGTGTGGTTCGTATACTATCTTTCACATCCCGTTCCCGACAGTTCTCCGGAAGGTACTTTATTTCATATTACGTTACACAGGGGATTTTGATCCGGTTTCACCGGAAATTATTTTGATTCATGGTCCGGTTGGGCTTATTTTCTCATTCGTTCTGAGCAGGAGAAGCAATACCCGTAAATAAGTGAAACAATAATAATATTGTAAGGGTTTTATTGCTAAATTCAGGTTTCATGCTTTGTCCCGGACCGGTTTTTATGAATGATTTTATACCGATAATTATAAACCAGTTGGTCCTGTTCTCAGGGGTGAGCCATATCAGGGAGATATTATTCCAGCCACTCAATCACCATGAATATTCTTAAATTAATAAAATATATATCCATATCTCATTATATTATGAAAAGTACCCATAACAACATTCATCCCGGCAGGAAAATTAATTCTACGGGACATCATGCATTCAGGAGTATTTTCCCGGTTTTCTTCTTCATCCTGTTATTCATGGCTCAGGGACCTGGTGTTTTCGCCGGGAAAGCCGGTTCCGGGGAAGATTCTCTTGTCAGGACAACCCTGAAGAACGGCCTTAGGGTGATCATCGTTAAAAACGATCTTGCGCCCGTTGTTACCACCGAGATCAATTACCTTGTCGGCTCCAATGAGGCGCCGGACGGTTTTCCGGGAACCGCCCATGCCCTGGAACATATGATGTTCAGGGGAAGCCCCGGTTTGTCGGCAGATCAGTTGGCAGATATCTCCGCGGCCATGGGCGGTGACTTCAATGCCGATACCCGGCAGACCGTTACGCAGTATTTTTTCACTGTTCCGGCCGATGAACTGGATGTAGCACTTCATATAGAATCCATACGGATGAAAGGTTTGTTGAGTACGGATTCACTATGGACCAATGAACGCGGAGCCATAGAGCAGGAAGTGGCTTCCGATCTTTCCAACCCAACCTATAAAGTATATACAAAACTGCTGGAAGCAATTTACAAGGGAACTCCCTTTGCTCATGATGCCCTTGGAACGCGTCCTTCCTTTGATAAAACGACGGGGGCTATGCTGAAGGATTTTCATGATACCTGGTATGCGCCTAATAATGCAATCCTGGTCATCGTTGGCAAAGTCGATCCGGATGAAGCATTGAAAAAAGTTGAAGAGCTTTTTGGCGATATCCCTGAAAAGAAATTGCCGGATAAACCGGTGGCTTCCTTCCAGCCCGTTCAAACCGATACATTGAAATCCCCGACGGATCTCCCATACGGACTGATGTTCATTTCCTTCCGTATGCCGGGGACAAGCAGTCCGGATTTCCCGGCTGCACAGATCCTTTCGGATGTGCTTAGCAGCCAGCGAGCCAATCTTTATGGCCTGGTGCCACAGGGAAAAGCGCTCTATGCCGGATTTCAGTTGAGCGGTTCCTCCGAAACAGGTTTGGGACTGGCTGTCGCTGTGTTCCCCAAAGGCGGGGATGCACAGAAGCTGACCACGGATGTTCAGGGCGTTATAACTGATTATATCAGGAATGGCTTGCCCGGCGATCTGGTGGAGGCCTCCAAGAACCACGAAATTGCCGATGCCGAATTCCAGAACAATTCCATTTCCGGCCTGGCCAATGCCTGGTCTGAAGCGGTTGCCGTGGATGGCAAAGAATCGCCTCAGGCTGAAGTCGATGAATTGAAAAAGGTGACCCTCGAAGATGTGAACCGGGTTGCCAAAAAGTACCTGACTTTCGATCATGCCATCTATGCCGTGATGACACCTGAAGAATCCGGTCAGCCTGTGTCAAAGAGCTCATTTGGCGGGAGCGAATCCTTTGCACCTAAAAACCCCAAAGCGGTTGACCTTCCCGAATGGGCAGAAAAGGCAATGGGCCGCTTGTCGGTTCCTGAATCGCTGGTTAATCCAACGGTATATAATTTGCCTAACGGCATCAAACTGATCGT
>JBJKSY010000571.1:0-13623 GCA_046703645.1 Cyclobacteriaceae bacterium | reverse complement strand
TTGTTTTCCTGATATTTTCTTCACCTTCGATTGAACAGGGACCCGCCATGATGGTAAAACTCCCTTCCCCGACAACCACTCCGTCGCCCAGGTCGATCCTGGAACGATGGACCTTCCATTTCGAAGAGACAAGCTTATAGCTGTCCGAAACACGGAATATATCAGAAATGCCGGGCATGAATCCGATATCACGTATATCAAAGTCCCCCTTCCCGATCCCGATCAGGTATTCCCCGTGCTGGGTTTTCACCTCATTGGATTTATATTTAAGCTTTTTCAGCTTTTCAATAATGGCAGAACGTTCGCCTTCGTTTACATTTTTTTTAAGCTGTATGATCATCTAAATTCCTTTTACAACCTTAATATAATCCCGGATATCTTTTTCCATGTTCTTTGAATTCTGAAGCAGCTTTATGAAAGCGCTTCCGATTATTGCTCCACTGGCATATTGACAGGCAGTCCGGAAGGTATCATGGTCGGAAATACCGAACCCGATGAGCCGTGGATTTTTCAGCTTCATCTCATTTACCCGGTTGAAATAGGCTACCTGTTCTGCTGAAATTTCTTTCTTTGCCCCGGTGGTGCTGGCTGCAGACACCATATAAATAAAGCCGCTTGAGTTCTCATCGATCAAGCGGATCCTGGATTCATCAGTTTGCGGGGAGATCAGGAAAATATTAAGAAGTCCGTGTTGCCGGAAAATCTCCCTGTAATTTTCCACATATTCCCTGACCGGCAGATCGGGAAGGATAAATCCGCTGACACCGGCCCGGGCGGCATCACGGCAGAACCGTTTTATTCCGTACTGATATACCGGGTTGATATAACCCATCAGGATCACAGGGATCCGGATCTTATTTTTTATTTCTGTAACCTGTTCCAGTATCTTTTTGAGAGTGATACCGTTATCAAGGGCAATTTTGTTACTGACCTGAATGGTAGGTCCGTCGGCTACGGGATCCGAAAAAGGTATGCCGACTTCCACAAGATCCGCTCCTCCCTCCTGTATTGCAAGAAGTATCCTGCCGGTATCATTGAGCCCCGGAAAGCCTGCCGTGAAATAAACGGAAAGTATATTGCTTTTCTTTTCCGTAAAAAGTTTTTCTATGCGGTTCATCATCTTATCATTAATAGCCTCCCCACCGGATATAGGTTTCGAGGTCCTTATCACCCCTTCCCGACAGGTTGACGATCACAACTTCATTTTCATGGAATTTCATTTTTTCAAGGGCGGCCAGGGCATGTGCCGATTCGATGGCCGGAATGATTCCTTCGAGCCTGCTTAGCCGCAATCCGGCCTCCATGGCCTCGCTGTCGGTGGCCGATTTGAAAACCGCCCTGCCTGTTTCATGTAAATGAGAATGCAGCGGGCCTACGCCCGGGTAATCCAGGCCGGCAGAAATGGAATAGGGTTCTACAACCTGCCCGTCATCCGTCTGCATGAGCAGGGTTTTACTGCCGTGCAGCATACCCGGTTTCCCGAGCACCGTGGTAGCAGCAGATTCCCCGGAATCGACTCCTTTTCCCGCCGCCTCCACACATACCAGTTTCACTGCGGGCCGGTCGAGGAAATGATAAAATGCCCCGGCGGCATTGCTGCCGCCTCCCAGGCAGGCAATAACATAGTCGGGAAATTCCTTTCCTGTTTTTTCCTTTAATTGCACCCTGATCTCCTCGCTGATGACCGACTGGAACCTGGCCACCATATCGGGATAAGGATGCGGGCCCACCACCGAACCGATAATATAATGTGTATCGACCGGGTGATTGATCCAGTGCCTGAGCGCTTCATTGGTGGCGTCTTTCAGGGTTTTATTTCCGCTTTCCGCCGGACGTACTTCGGCGCCGAGTATTTTCATCCGTTCAACGTTGGGCCGTTGCCTGGCAATATCCGTAGTCCCCATGAAAACGATACATTCCATTCCCATCAGTGCACAGACGGTAGCGGTGGCCACTCCATGCTGACCCGCACCGGTTTCAGCAATTATTTTTTTCTTGCCAAGCTTCTTTGCCAGGATAATCTGGCCGATGGTATTATTGATCTTGTGTGCGCCGGTATGGCAGAGGTCTTCCCGTTTAAGATAAATTCTTGTTCCATACCTTGATGAGAGATTCGCTGCATAGTATAAAGGTGTCGGCCGGCCCGCATAATCCTTCAGTAATCCATAAAACTCTTTACGGAATTCTTCCGCTCCCAGGATGTTCAGGTAATTTTTTCGTAACTCCTCGATATTGGGGTATAGCATTTCCGGTATATAGGCTCCGCCATAGCTTCCGTAATATCCTTCCCCGTTAACCTGGAATCCTGTATTATCTGTAATCATATCAGTTGGATTTCATTTGCTCTAATTTTTCCTTCAGGGCTTTCAGCTTATCGATGTCTTTTAATCCGGGGAAAATTTCAAAACGGCTGTTCACATCGATTCCCAGCAGTTTGGGCGATCGGATCCTTGATACTTTTTCAATATTATCAAGGCTGATGCCGCCACTGAGAAGAAAGGGCACTGCGAACGGATAATCTTCCAGGATACTCCAATCGAACGACATCCCGCTGCCCCCGTATAACATTCCCTTCGTGTCAAAGAGGAAGAGATCAGCCAGCTCAGCATATGCTTCGAGGTTCCTGAATTTAAATCCGTCACCGATAAGGAAGGATTTAATGATCCCGTAACCCCGTTCTTTTACAATCCGGCAATAATCAGGCGATTCATTTCCGTGAAGCTGAACCATATCAAGCCTGCACTTTTCAGACAAAGCTACCAGGGAATCAATGGACTCATCCACAAAAACGCCGACTCTAAGTATACCGGCATGTTCGGAAGAAATGGAATCTGCAGAAAATGAATCACCCACATACCTTGGAGACCCTGAATAGAAAATAAAACCCATATAATCGGGTTCCAGTTCCATGACTGCCCTGATATTTTCACTTTCGCGCATTCCGCAGATCTTGAGCTTCAGGTCCTTCATAAAAGATCACCTTTGTTTTTCAAGCCTTAGGAGATTATGTACAAAATCGTCACAGGCTTTTTCCGGCCTGCTGTGGGACATAAAATATTCACCGATCAGGAAGCCGTTAAAGCCGTGTTCTTTAAGCTTCACAATAGCTGCGGGGTCGCTGATCCCGCTTTCAGAAACTTTTACGGCTTCTTTTGGAAGCTGAGGGCCCAGGTCGAGCGAAGTCTGCATGGTCACGACAAAAGATTTAAGATCACGGTTATTAATCCCGATAATCTCCTCGGTTCCATAAACGTGAGAATCGATCTCTTCTTGGTTGTGAACTTCCAGCAGCACTTCGAGGTTCAGTGACCTGGCCATGGAAGACAATTGTTTCAGTTTGTCAGGAGACATGGCGGCGGCAATGAGCAATATGGCATCTGCCCCGATCGATTTGGATTCAATCACCTGGTATTCATCAATAATAAAATCTTTCCTGAGGATCGGGCAGAAATTATACTTGCGCGCAATCATCAGGTCCTGGCTTGAACCGCTGAAATATTTTTCATCGGTAAGAACGGATAGGGCCGATGCCCCGGCCATCATATACCCGATGGAAGTTCTTTCAATTGATACATATTTATTGATAATTCCTTTTGACGGGGATTTCCTTTTAATCTCCGCTATGATGCCGGATTTATCTTCCCTGAGAAGATACTTTTTCAGCGAAACGACCGGGGCGCCGAAATGTATACTCTTTTCAAGGAGTTTTACCGGGTAAAGGCTTTTCCTCTCATCTACCTCCTTTATCTTATGCCCGACAATTTCTTCCAGTATGGTCATGCTCAGTTATTGTTGAGTTCAACGAATTTTTTGAAGGTATTGAGCGCCTTCCCTGATACCAGCGTTTCACGGGCAAGGGCCAAGGCATCTTCCAGTGACTTTTTCTTATCCGCACAATGAATTGCCATTCCTGCATTCGCAAGCACAACATCTGTCTGAGGTCCGGATCCCTTATTTTCAAGAATTTTCAAGAAAAGTCTCGAGGATTCTTCCACATCGGATCCTCCGCGCAGGCTTTCCGGGTCCAGTTTCCCGAAACCCAGGTCTCCCGGTTCTATGATCCAATCCCCCTCATTGCTGATCACCTTTGCCGGGCTTGTGAGTGAAATTTCATCGTACCCGTCCAGCGAATGAAGAATGACAAAATCGCTGTCGGTGCGCTGGTAGAGATAGCCATATAAGCGGGCAAGGTCAAGACTGAAGACTCCAACAAGCTGTTTCTTTACGAAAGCAGGGTTCACCATGGGGCCCAGCATATTGAAAAAGGTTTTTACACCGAGCTCTTTCCGGATCGGACCCACGTTTTTCATGGCAGGATGGAACATCGGGGCATGAAGGTAAACCATCCCCGATCCTTCCATGCTTTTTCTCAGTTTACCGGGATCGTTAGTGAACTTGCAACCGTAATAGGCAAGTACATTTGAAGAGCCGCAGACCGAGGACACACTGTTATTCCCATGCTTTGCCACATTCACCCCGGCGCCTGCAACGACAAAGGCTGCGAGTGTCGAAATATTGAAAGTGTCCTTTCCGTCGCCTCCCGTCCCGCAAAGGTCAATGGGGTCAAATTCTTTCAGGTCGACGGGAATACATAATTCCAGCATGGCTTCCCTGAATCCTTCCAGTTCATCGACGGTAATGCTTCTCATAAGAAACACGGTGATGAATGATGCGACCTGGCTGTTGTTATATTCCCCCTGGGTGAGCTTTTTAAGGATTTCCTTTGCCTTGGACTTATCCAGTGACCGGTATTCAAACAGGTCGTTGAGGATCTCTTTCATAGTGTATCTATTAATTTTTCAACCAATTGTCAATCATTTTTATGCCGTGCTGGGTCAGGTAGGCTTCGGGATGGAATTGCAGACCCCTGACATCCAGGTTTTTATGTTTTAATCCCATGATCACATTTTCTTCATCAACAGCGGTAATTTCAAGATCATCGGGGATGGATGCTGCATCCACTGCCCAGCTATGATATCGGCAAACCCTGACAGAACCGGGAACATCCCTGAAAATAGGCTCTTTGTCACATTCCAGGCGTGCAATCTTCGTTACGCCATGAAGCACATAGGGAAGGTTATATAACCGGGCACCGAATACTTCGGCAATTCCCTGGTGGCCAAGGCAGATCCCAAGAATACTTTTTTCATTGGCATAAGTCCTTACCAGCGATTCCATGATCCCTGCATCAGCCGGAAGTCCCGGTCCGGGTGACAACAATATTTTATCATAACGTGCCACTTCCTCAAGGGCGATCTTGTCATTCCTGAAGATCTCCATTGTATTTCCATAGCCAAGTTCCCGGATAATGTGGACCAGGTTATAGGTAAAAGAATCGTAATTGTCAAAAACCAGAATTCTCATATGCTTCCCGTCAATTTTTAATGGATTCTGCAGCGTCCATGGCCTTCCGGAGGGCCTCCAGTTTGTTATTCACTTCCTGGAGCTCTTTTTCAGGTTCCGACTTGGCCACCACGCCGGCGCCGGCCTGGTAGAACAAAGTATTGTTCTGACTGAAAAACGACCGGATCATAATGGCATGGTTGAAATCACCGTTAAATCCCATGAATCCTATGGCCCCGCCATAACAGCCCCTGCGGGTAACCTCATACTTATTGATCAGTTGCATTGCCATATGTTTGGGAGCGCCGGAAAGTGTCCCCGCTGGAAATGTATTGGCAACCATCTGCACGGTGGAAGTTCCGTCAGCTACCATTCCTGATACTTTCGACACAAGGTGGATGACATGGGAGTAGTACTGAATCTCCTTGAACTTTTCCACTTCCACATCCGTGCCATTCCTGCTGAGGTCATTCCTTGCCAGGTCTACCAGCATCACATGCTCCGAATCCTCCTTGGGATCGTCGGAAAGTTTCTTGGCCAGCTCCGCATCATATTTGTCATTGCCGGTCCGCCTGAAAGTTCCTGCAATGGGAAAGATGGAAGCTTTTCTTTTTTTGATCACGATCTGCGCTTCCGGCGATGAGCCGAAGATCCTGAAATTACCGTAGTCGAAATAGAACAGGTAAGGCGAGGGATTGATGGCCCTCAGCGAACGGTAGACACTGAAATCATCACCCTGGTAAGATACCTGGAACCTGCGGGAGGGAACGATCTGGAAAACATCCCCGAGATGACAATGTTCTGTTCCTTTTTTGATCACTTTGAGGAATTCATTATCGGTGAAATTTGAAGTTTCCGATCCGGTACGGTTAAAGCTGTAATGGGGAAAGTTCAGGCTTTCGATCAGGTTTTCAAGATCACGGACATTTCCCTGGCTTTTATCTTCATTCCACTGGTGATCAAAAAGGTACAGCTCGCTTTTAAAATGGTTGATGACGATTACATTCCTGAATACCGTATACTGTATGGAAGGAATATCATAGCCCGGTTTGGGCAAGGACGAAAGATCAATGTCTTCGAAATATTCTACGGCATCATAGGTGATATAACCGAAAAGGCCGTTGTCAATAAAGTTAAAATCAAACTTTTGCGGTTCAAAGGAATTGATGAATCCTTCCAGCAAACTTACTGCATCTTTTTTCCGTTTCAATTCCACCGACCGGGTACTGCCATCGGGGAAGGTCATGCTTACCTTTCCCTGTTTCAGGGAAAATCCGGCAATCGGATTGCAGCACAGATATGAAAAGCTGTTATCGGCCGCATGATAATCTGAACTTTCAAGAAGTATGGTATTTGCATATTTGTCGCGAAGTTTCATGTAAATGCTCACCGGAGTCACCACATCGGCAATCATTTTTGTGAAACTTGATTTCAGCTTGTATTTTTTTTCTTCCATGTTTTATTTATTTACGAAACAAAAAAAAAGCCCACTGTATTCAGCGAGCTTCCTATGGCAAGAATATGGCTTTGCTGTTTACAGTTCCCGGAAATCATTCCTGGAATGCCACCACCAATGCCATACGTTGCTTTGAAATTTCATAATTGAAACAAAAATATCCAACTATTAATAATATCCAAATAAAATTATTCAAATTCCTCGATCCTGCAAAATTTGATAAAACCTTACATCATCCTTAATTTGTTTGTTTTGCTTATAAGGGCCAATTGTGCCAATTTTACATAAACTGAACTAAAAAGGAACGGTAAAAAACCGGTTCCAGGGTGGATTTCAGGATCCGGGTGCGACCGGGGAACCTGCATCTCCCTGGCCCGGAACCCGATTTTTACATGATCCTTCTTCCAGTCTCATGGATAAAGAAATCAGGTCCCGTGGTCACTTTTTAATTTCCTTCATTTTATGGATGTCCGTGCCACTGACAGCCGTTGTTTTCTACATGCCCCTGCCCTGTTCTGCCCAGGGAATTGTCAATGAAGGGCATATTATTAAAACCTACTATGACGAAGGGCATTCCCTGTTGAAAGAAATGTATTACGTAAAAGATCTGAGGACCCGCGAACTGGACGGGCCCTATGAATCATTTTACCTTAACGGTAAGCCTAAAGTCATGGGAAACTATATCCATAATTCGCCGAACGGAACCTGGACCTATTATTATGAAAACGGCAACCAGAAAATGAGAGGTACCATGAAAGAGAATGAAAGCGTCGGCTTATGGAAATATTATTACGAAAACGGGGAATTGAATATGCAGGGTGAACTCGCCAACAGCAAACGCAACGGGTTATGGAAATTTTACTATGAAAGCGGTCTCCTGAAAAGTGAAGGCCCCTTTACCGACGGGGAAAAATCGGGCATATGGAATTATTATTATGAAGACGGCACGCTGAAAGCACAGGCATATTTTTATGGAAGGCTCAGTACCTACAAGGAGTTTTATACTACCGGAAATGTCAAAATGAAAGGGTACCAGCTTAACGGCAGGAGCGATTCTCTCTGGACCTATTATTTTGACAATGGGACGGTGCAGGCTACCGGTTCCTATTTGAATGGATTACGGAATGGGCATTGGATCTATTATAACGAAAAAGGTATCAAGACGTCTGAAGGGGATTATTTAAACGGTGAAAAAAATGGTCCGTGGGCCTACTTCTATGACAATGGAAAAATCAGCTCGCAGGGCGTGGAAAAAAACGGCGAGAAAGAAGGTCACTGGAAGCTCTATGATGTGCAGGGACATTTCAAGGGGGACGGCAATTTCGTGAATGGGTCAGGTACCTATAAGGAATATTACAGCAACGGCCACCTGAAAGTAACAGGGAATATTGTCGATGACAGGAATGAAGGAAAATGGTTATATTATTATGAAGACGGCTCCCTTGAAGGGGAATGCAATTTCGTGGACGGTGAAGGCGTCTATACGGGATATTATCCTTCAGGAAAAATAAAAATGAAAGGGACCATTAAGAACGGCAAGAATGTCGGCAACTGGGAACTGTATGCTGAGAACGGAACCCTGACCGGTTATTACCACCCCATTTATGAAAATGATAAACCGGTCTTCAAAGTTCTTGACCAGAAGCCTAAGGAAGATTCGGTTGCCCGCGATTATATTAAACCTGAATATTTTTACCGGAAAAAGAAGATCCGGTACTTTACCCCGGTCATAAATGAATACCGGGGTTTTATACTTGCTACAAATCCTTTTGCCACCATCCTGGGACGATTGCCTCTTTCCATTGAGTATTACTGCCAGGAACGGCTCGGGCATGAATTCCTGGTCAGCATTCTGCGGTCCCCATTTTTTGGAAGCCATTCTTCGATCGACCCCAATGTCCTTTATCAGCAGGGTTTCGATTTTGCTTTCCGCCAGAAATTATACAGCAGGGATAACGGGTTTGGCATGTTCTATATTGCCAATGAGCTCAGGTATACCAGCATCGATCATTCCTTCAATGCCCTTGACAGCGCCGAATTGCCTGCTGTTATTACGACGAGGGTCAGGGCGATCGAACAGCGCTATGAATATTCACTTATCGTGGGAAACCGGTGGATGCAATTATTCAGTGAAAGAATGATCCGCGAAAAAAGACAAAACGGGGTAACGCTTGACGTATACATAGGAATGGGTATAGGTTTGCGGAAATTTGATAAGAAATACAGTAATAATTCGGGTTATGATGCGATATTTAAGGATCTCAATCAAAGGAAACTTTCATTATCACCCCGATTGGGAATTAATCTCGGCTATGTGTTTTAGGAATTAGATATGGAAATGATGAAAAAACCGGGAATTGCAATTCTTTTATGCCTGATCACCTTCCAGGCTATCGCGCAGCTATCGAACATGCCGCTTACGAGAGTGGAAATAAGGGTGGATACCCTCACCTTCGATTCGCAGAAAAACCTGGTCACCGTGAATAAGGAACCCAGGCTTTATTTTAAATACCGGCAGGAAGACCAGGTTTGCGAGGTACGTCTCTTTGGATCCGATTCAAGTGTTCTTAAAAGCCTGCACCTTGTTCCTTCCGCCGATTTTGAACTGCTTGATTCACTGGTGCTGATCGACCATGATTTCATACAGTTCCGTGTACGGTTTGTCCATCTTTCAGCTTCCGATTACCTGAACTTTACATTCAACTACCAACCAAAAGGAAAAGCCAATCCCTCAACTTTTTATGTACCGTTATTGCCTTATACAGATACCAATGTTGAATTGTATACCGATGATTACCAGTTATTTATCGGTGAAGAAAAGGCCTACGAACTCACTTCCAATCATCTTCAGAATATCCAGGTAAATGATCAGTGGACAACCGGGCTTCCTGTGAATTACAGGCTTTCGGATGAAAACGGCCATCTTTATCTTCACCTGATTTCCACTTCGCTCGGAAACCAGGAAGCCGATATTGCACTTCATACCATACGGCCCTATATTGATTCCCTGGGGCAACTGAATTATGATCTTCCGGTTATCAAAAAAACCTTCACCGTCAAGGAAAGCAGGCTCAGGTTCCTGAACACCGATGTCAATGAGGTGATACTTGACAGTTCCAACAAGGACGGGTACCTGATCCAGCTCGATAACCAGCCCTATTTTTCGCTTGGGCATACCTACAGGATCGAGGACCAGGAGAAGCCGGGAGGTCCACTGATCGCCGAGCTGTTCACCGTCAGCTACCTGAATAACGGCCGGATATTATGCCGGCTAAGGCCTTACGGTCTTCACAGGAAGAGCGACGGATATCTTTACCTTAAAGACAATGATGTTGCCCGGTTCATCCTTAACATAAATATTATTCCCAAAACCGTCATCAACAAAGTAAGTGTGCTTCACGAGGGCGGGGACTGGACCAGTGACCTTTCAGTAAATCCCGGCGAAAATATCCAGCTAAAACTGGAAGGCCAGTCTCTTCATACCGGCGAATTCAGCTTTGAAGGGCTTAATAAGGTATCCCCTGACAGCTCCATCAGTAATGATAATGTCGAATTTTTCCACCTGAGGATCCCTTACAAGATCTCCGAAAAAAATATTGCCATATACCACAACCAGGAAAATACAGGCTTTGCCCTGAATGTAAAAGAATACAAGAGGCCCCGTTCCTTTGATTATATTATGCTCGATATCGACGGTGATAAAAAGTCATTGAATGACCTGAACGGAGTGATCATGAAACCGAATGTAATTCATAACATGGTGATTTCCTTTGACCGCAATAAAATCGATTCGGAAGGCATGCTCTATGGTAAACAATACCTCAGTATCAAGATCACCGTGCACGGGAAAGACAATGAGCTGGTTGAAATTCAGAATATTGATAACGTGATCGTTTGTCCCGGGCCCTATTCACCACGGGCGATGTTCTATGACAATAAAAATTGCACAGAAGGTTCTATCGACATAACCCAGTACCTCGACAAAAAAACCTACGACCTGGATGAATGGTCAAAGATCACGATTGAAGTATCCGATAATAAGGATCAATACGGAGGCAGCGGGTTCACAAAAAAAATTGATGTGATCCTCGAAAAATCCTGGCGTTTCGATATCGATGTTTCCTTCCCTGCCGGTCTTCTTACTTTTGGCGGCGGCAGTTCTACAAACCTTACGGGGATCAGCATGGCCATGATCGCCCAGTTCAGCTTTTATGAAATGAACAGGATCAACCGTTTCAAACCTTACAAGGTTGGTGTGGGATTCATTGCCCTGGATGCCTTTAATTTTTCAAACAGTACTACAGGCACATCGGATCGAGATATTGCGATGGTCGTGCTGGGTTCTCTCTATCCGACCAATAAGAACTCGAAGCTGACCTTCCCCCTGTATTTCGGGGCAGGGTATAAACTAAGTAAGGGTCAATTCTTTTTCCTGGTGGGGCCCGGTATACGTGTTAACTTTTAAAATGGTTGCGTATAACTTTAAAATTTGATAACTTTTTTCCAATCCCTTTTCTTGAGGAGGATTATACTTAATTTTGCACCTGTAATTTGATTTTTCAATAAATGAAAATCAGCATTTTTTACTTTATTTATTCTTAAGGAATTATCATGGATAAAGATACAACCATTAAGATCGGTGTAATGACCAGCGGCGGGGATGCCCCCGGTATGAATGCGGCCGTGAGAGCCGTAGTAAGGACCGCTATTTTCATGGGCGCCGATGCCTATGCATTTTACCAGGGGTATAACGGAATGGTCAAGGGCGGCGACATGATCCGTAAAATGGGCTGGGGATCGGTCAGCTCTATTATGAAAAAAGGCGGCACCGATATTGGTACGGCACGGAGCCAGGAATTCAGGACCCGTGAAGGCCGGATGAAGGCTGCCGCCAACCTGATCCGGATCGGCATCGATCACCTCGTTATTATCGGCGGAGACGGTAGTCTTACCGGGGCCAACACTTTCCGGGAAGAATGGAGTTCCCTGCTCAAAGATCTTGTTGCAGCAGGAACAATTACTGAAAAGGAAGCGAAGGAACATCCCCACCTGAAAATTGTCGGGTTGGTGGGTTCCATTGACAACGATATGTCGGGCACGGACATGACCATCGGTGCCGATACGGCATTAAAGAGAATTACAGATGCCATTGATATGCTGGGCACAACGGCTGCCAGCCACCAAAGGACATTTGTGGTGGAAGTGATGGGTCGCAATTGCGGCTACCTTGCCCTGATAGGAGCCTTGTCAACCGGGGCCGATTATGTATTCATTCCTGAAAACCCCCCGGATCCGGGATGGGAAGAAAGATTGTGCAGCCGCGTTAAAGCGACCAGAGATTCCGGGAAAACGGATTCCATCGTCATACTTGCCGAAGGGGCCCGCGACAAACAGGGCAACCCGATCACAGCTCAGAATATAAAG
This sequence comes from Cyclobacteriaceae bacterium, assembly GCA_046703645.1. GTDB lineage: Bacteria > Bacteroidota > Bacteroidia > Cytophagales > Cyclobacteriaceae > DATDPY01. The sequence continues at coordinate 1,400 of JBJKSY010000571.1, read as the reverse complement.
GAAGTTATTGAAAGCAAGCTGGGATATGATACCCGGATCACCATCCTGGGACACGTTCAACGCGGAGGCGCTCCCAGCGCTTTCGACAGGTATATGAGCACGGTACTGGGTTACCATGCTGTAGACCACATCCTCAAGTCGAGCCATGACGAAGAACCCAAGATGATCGGCATGAGAAGAAACCGCGTGGTAGCCGTTTCACTGATGGAAAGTGTAAACAAGACCAAATCCATTGCGGAGTGCATTAAGACCGGCGACTACCAGCAGGCAATCGACCTCCGGGGAGGTAGTTTCCTCGAGGCCCTTAATACTTTCCGCACCCTGAGGAAGGCCGTGCCAAAACAGCCTGAAAAGGGGAAAAGGGTTTTCCGCCTTGCTATCATGAATACCAGCGGTTCCGCTGCCGGCATGAATACCGCCAACCGTACTGCGGTGAGGCTGGCTATCGACCAGGGACACAAGGTGCTGGGTATAAGGAACGGGTTTATCGGGCTGATTGAAAAAGATGTGGTGGAACTTGACTGGTACAGTGTCGACAACTGGACTTCCATGGGAGGAAGCATGCTTGGAACCAGCCGTAATGCACCCACTGACAGGGAATATTATCCCATAGCCTCTGCACTTGAAAAATTCGAGATCGACGGGCTGATGATCATCGGGGGTTTTACCGGTTACCAGGCTGCCCATGCCATGATGGAAAACCGCGATAAATATCCGGCCTTCAATATGCCGATCATCTGTGTTCCCGCCAGTATAAATAATAACCTGCCGGGTTCAGATTTCAGCATTGGCGCTGATACGGCGCTGAATAACATCGTTGAGGCGGTTGACAAGATCAAGGAATCATCCGTTGCATCCAACAGGACCTTTGTTGTCGAAGTCATGGGTCGTCACTGCGGATTCCTTGCCCTGATGAGCGGACTGGCAACCGGGGCCGAAAAAGTGTATCTTCATGAGGAGGGAATAACCCTTAAGGGTATGACGGAAGATGCCACAATGCTTACAGACGGTTTCAGAGCCGGGAAACACCTTGCCCTGGTAATAAGAAATGAGCTGGCAAATAATATATATACGACACCCTTTATTTCCGCCCTGTTTGAAGAAGAAGGCGGCGAGGAATTCGATGTAAGGACGGCCATCCTGGGACATATTCAGCAAGGCGGGAATCCTTCTCCTTTCGACAGGAACATCGCCACGCGTTTTGCCACAAAAAGTGTAAATGAACTGATCAGGCTCATCGATCAGGGGCAGAAAGACTGTTATTTCATCGGCATGCATGAAGGCAAAATGGAATTTACGGATCTTTTTGAATTCCCGCGCATGGTGGATGATGTCTACCAGCGCCCGAAGATCCAGTGGTGGATGCAACTGAAAGATATCGCCCGGGTATTCGAAAGATA
>JBJKSY010000570.1:0-4923 GCA_046703645.1 Cyclobacteriaceae bacterium | reverse complement strand
AACAGTTCTTCCGGATGGTAACTTTTCATCCAGCCTTCAAGGATCTTCAGGTGGGCGGGCTTGGATGCAAGTTCTGCCAAAGGCACCTGGTGGGCACGGAAGGTTCCTTCAATTTTTACACCGTCCACCTCTTTAGGTCCGGTCCAGCCTTTGGGCGTGCGCATGACGATCATCGGCCATTGAGGCCTTTCTTTAAATCCGCTTTTTCTTGCTTCAGAGAGTATTCCGGAGATTTCACCATATACTTCATTCAGCGTTGCGGCCATGAGCGGGTGCATTTTCTCAGGATCGTCACCTTCCAGGAAATGGACCTTATATCCATACCCATTAAAAAGATCTTCAAGTTCCTTATCACGCATCCTTCCGAGAACCGTAGGATTTGCAATTTTATAGCCATTCAGGTGAAGGATAGGTACTACCACTCCGTCGCGTTCCGGGTTGAGGAATTTATTGGAATGCCAGCTTGTCGCCAGGGGCCCTGTTTCCGCCTCGCCGTCACCCACGATACAAAATGCAATAAGATCAGGATTATCGAAAACGGCCCCGTAGGCATGCAACAACGAATACCCCAGTTCGCCTCCTTCATGAATGGATCCCGGTGTTTCCGGAGCTACGTGGCTGGGAATTCCCCCGGGAAAGGAAAACTGCTTGAAAAGCTTTTTTATTCCTTCCTTATCCATGGATATATCCGGGTATATTTCCGAATAGGTTCCTTCCAGGTAGGCATTGGCAACGAGACCCGGTCCTCCGTGTCCCGGCCCGGTAATGTAAATGGCATTCAGGTCATTCTGTTTAATCAGCCGGTTCAGGTGAACATAAATGAAATTCAGGCCTGGGGTGGTACCCCAGTGACCCAGCAGCCTTGGCTTAACATGTTCAAGTTTCAGGGGTTCCCTGAGAAGAGGGTTGTCATAGAGGTAGATCTGCCCGACGGACAGGTAATTGGCGGCCCGCCAGTAAGCATTGATCTTTTTTATTTCTTCAGCAGTAAGTACATATCTTTTTTTTAACTCAGCCATAATTATTAATGATTAATTAGAACCAAACATGATAAAAATAATTTCTTGCATGCATTTCCATATTTTGGTATATCAATTAATCCGGAACCGGGTAGTCTGTAAGCCAGGTTACCGGATCGACTGGAATGCAGTATCTAAATTAGAAAATTAACGAATGAATGTCAGGGAGATTGGTAAGCTATTATTAAATTTAATATGCAAGAAACAAACAGGAAACAGTTGGAACTATTTCATTATATATTAAAATCGTTAAAAGTCCGGTTGATCCGTCTTTTTATAGGCCTTACTCTGATCACCTGCATTGATCAATGCCATACAGACACTTCCCCTGAGATAAAAGTAATTGTATCCTCACGTGAAGGTGACCGGCTGACTGAAAAGAAGGATATAAACTTCATGCATGAAAAAAAGTCGCCGGTGCCGGTAATTGAAGTCAATGATTCCATCCATTACCAGCATATTGCAGGGTTCGGAGCCACCTTCAACGAAGCGGGAATGATCTGCCTGAATTCGCTCAGCAAAGAAAAACAGGATTCGGTTTTTAGAAGCCTGTTCGATTCGGTTTCAGGAGCCGGGTTCAGCATGATGAAAGCGCCAATGGCTTCTTGCGATTTCGCTTCTGCAGGCCCCTGGTATTCCTATGATGATGTACCAGGGGATACGCTGATGAAACATTTCAGTATTGACCGGGATGCAGGGCCCGACGGAATGGTAAATTATATTAAAAATGCTTCACAGTTCGGAAAGTTCGGGATCGAATCCACGATGGACTTTGCCCCGGACTGGATGATGTACAGCCTGAAACAGGGAGAGAAACATGTGAAGCCGGAATATTATAATGCTCTCGCCCGATATTACGCTGATTATATAGAGACTTATGCTTCACACGGGATACAGATCAACTTCCTGAATCCCTTCAATGAACCGGAAAATTCCTGGTATTCCAATGTTACTTATAATGAGATCGGGGAATTGATAAAACATTATATAATTCCCAGGTTTAAAGAGGACGGGATTCGTGCTAAGATCCAGCTATGTGAATCATCGACCCGTCAGGAAGCGCTGCAGAAATTCCCTGTCGTTCTGGATGATACTACGGTAGCCCGGTATATCAGTACATTAACCGTGCATGGCTATGACTGGAATAAATTCTCTACACTGACTGATCTGCACCTGAAATATCCGGATTACCCTATATGGATGACTGAAGTATGTTATGCCCGTGTGAATGACCAGCCGACCAACGAGCCTCCGGGCGGTCCGGACAGCCTTCCGGTTTACAGTTTCGATGATGGAGAGTTCTGGGGTAACATGATCATGAATGACCTGAATCACTATGTTTCCGCCTGGGTGTACTGGAATATGATACTTGATGAAAACGGCGGACCATGGCTTATCTCTCCAGAACATGGTGATCCCGATAATAACCGCCAGCATCCGGTAGTTGTGGTGAACCGGGTAACAGGAAAAATCAGTTATACAGGATTATATTTCTACCTGGCTCAGTTCAGCAGGTATATCCGACCCGGAGCGTATAGGATTCAGTGCAAAGGAAATATTCCCCAATTGAATTATTCCGGGTTCATAAACCAGGACAAAAGCATTATTCTTGTAGTGATCAATAACGGGCCTGAAATGCGATGCGGCATACAATGGAGGAAAAAACTAGCCGGACTGGAATTCAAGCCGCATTCAATTACAACCCTGATTTGGCATTAAAGATTAAAATCTCATTCAAATGAAAGATTATTTTAAACCCGGGATCATTTTATGTTTAATTGTTTTAATACTTGGAGCCTGTCAACAGAGAAGTGCTTTTATTAAGGTGCAGGGCATGCACTTCATGCGGAACGGCAAGCCCTACAGGTTTGCCGGGTTCAACATGTGGTATGCTGCATATCTTGGAGCCACTCAAAAAGGGCGTGAAAGGCTGACCCGTGAACTGGATACATTGAAATCCATCGGATGCACAAACCTGAGAATACTGGGCGCATCGGAGATAAGCAGTTTCCCGGATGCCTTGCCGAAAGCCTTTGAACATTCTCCCGGAAATTATGATGATTCCCTGTTGACCGGGCTGGATTATGCGCTTACTGAAATGGGTCAAAGGGGAATTTATGCCGTGATCTATCTGAATAATTTCTGGCAATGGACTGGAGGAATGGCGCAATATGTTTTGTGGAGTAGGGGGGATTCTGTTGCTGGTCAGGATAGCACCGGAAGCGGATCGGCCATGGAACGGTACAGCGCAAAATTCTATTCGGATTCTTCAGCCATCCGGATGAACCGGAAATATATTTCCATGCTCGTGAACAGGGTGAATATTTTCACCGGAATTCCGTACAAAAACGATCCCGCCATCATGGCATGGGAACTCGCTAACGAACCCAGGCCGGGCCCTGATGATTCCACGGGCATAGCCAATATCCCTGCCTTCATGAAATGGATCCATGGAACAGCCGAATATATACATTCCATCGATCCCAACCATCTTGTAACTACAGGATCTGAAGGTATTATCGGCACCCTGCAGAGTGAAAAATATTTTCTTGAAGAACATGACAGCCCGTATATCGATTATATGAATTTCCATCTCTGGGCAAAGAACTGGGGCTGGTTCGACCCGCATCACATTGATGAAACATTACCTGTCTCCGAAAAGAATGCAAAAAAATATATTCTTCAGCATATCCGGCTTGCCCGTGAGTTGAAGAAACCAATTACCATGGAAGAATTCGGCATGGACCGTGACAACGGGGCTACTGAACCACGTACACCCGTCACTGCACGTAATCAATATTTCAAATTTGTTTATTCCATCGTGACTGAAAGTATTACAGGTGGCTCTCCCTTATCAGGCTCCAACATTTGGGCGTGGGGCGGATATGGAATGCCTGTGCCGGTGGATCTGGTAATAAATGACCCGGGGGCTTATCTTGGAGATCCTCTTGGCGAGGCGCAGGGATTGAATTCGGTTTATGTATCCGATACAAGCACACTTTCGATCTTTAAAGAAAATGCATTAAAGCTGAAAAAATAAAATCTCAGCTATAGCACTATCGATTCGATGGGCCCTTCGGGAGGCGGGAAGGAGAAACCGGCATATGATGAGCAGGAAAATATGGCACAGGTCGCGCTAACGCACAAGGCCTGGCTGGAAGACCTGCGTCAGAGAACAGTGGGAGGGCACGGCACGGATCTCGCCTACGCACGCTAGCCGAGTTGGAAGATCCGCGCCAGGAAAAAGATTTTTTCAAGTTCCGGATCTTTCACTGAGATCAAGCCAGCGGTCAGTCCTTTGCTGAATCAGGATCATCAGTTCACTGATGCGGTTTGATTTTTCGAGAAGTTCTTCATGGCTGAGACTGCCTTCCGACATTTTCATTTCCAGGCCTGATTTTTCTTTTTCAAGATTTTCAATTTCGTCCAGGAGCTGGTCATATTCCTGTTTTTCCTTAAAAGTCAGTTTTCTTATCCCGGTATCCTTTTCCTGCGTACTCTTATCTTTTCTGGTCTTTAAATCGGGTTGGATTTCATGTTTGCGTTTATCCTCTTCTTCCGTTTTTCGCAACTGGAGATAATCATTATAGTTTCCGTTAAAATCATAGATCTCGCCATTGCCTTCAAAAATAAAAAGATGGTCCACCAGCTTATCGAGGAAATATCGGTCGTGGGAAACGATGATAAGGCATCCCCCGAAGCCGGCAAGGTATTCTTCAAGCACATTCAGGGTTACAATATCAAAATCGTTGGTCGGTTCATCCAGCACGAGAAAATTGGGATTTTTCATCAGGACGGTCATCAGGTAAAGCCGGCGTTTTTCACCCCCGCTCAATCTCCCGACATGAACATGCTGCAATTCCGGTGGAAACAAAAAATAATTCAGAAACTGGGATGCCGTCAG
>JBJKSY010000569.1:0-2907 GCA_046703645.1 Cyclobacteriaceae bacterium | reverse complement strand
GGAAGGAGCGGACTTGAATTGATAAGGCAGTTACATGATTTCAATTTAAAAGCGCCTATCCTGGTGTATTCCTTTCTCAAGGATAATCAGGTTGCTATAAGAGCCTTAAGGGCGGGCGCTTCCGGCTTCCTGACCAAGGATGCGCCGGATACTGAAATAATTATTGCCATCCGACAGATTATCGGCGGGAAAAAGTATATCCCGTTATCTGTCGCCGATCTTCTTGCCCGACAACTGGAAGGGAAAGATAATGATCATCCGCATGAACTTCTCTCGGACAGGGAATATGAGATTCTGGTTATGATCGGTTCCGGGAAAACCGTATCTGAAATTGCCCTCGAACTGAACCTTGCCATACCAACGGTCAGCACTTACAGGGCCAGAGTGCTTGAAAAGATGCAGATGAAAACAAATGCGGAACTGACCCGATATGCTATCGAGAAAAAACTTGCCTGATACCCCGGGATAACCGGTTCACAGGATTCCTGTTTGGACATTGGAAAGTTTTATAATAACAATGTTCATGAAAAAAGCCGCCTGAGTAAACAGGCGGCTCAACACCATGAAATAACCCAACATCAAACCCTATTCTTATTTGTCAAGATTAGCATATTCGCTATTCAGTGAATAATTCAGTTTCATATTATTGATATTCAGCCCGCTTTCTGCAACTGAACTGTTTTCAGTATTAACAATATTTTTATACCAGTTCGACAGAGATACCCTGTAAATATCGGAGTTCTCCTTAGAATCGGCTCTTGAAAAGTAAGCATATTGTCCGTCGTAGGTGAAGTTGAAAAATTCCTCGTCCTTATCGGTATTTACGGTAGGTCCCAGATTTTCCGGTTCACTCCATTGTTGCCAGGATTCATCCAGTCGATGGGAAACATAGATGTCATAACCCCCGTAGCCATGATGTCCCTTCGATGCAAAATACAGGGTCTTATAATCCGGTGCCAGGAAGGGCGATGCTTCATCTTCATCGGTATTGATTACAGCGCCGAGATTGAGGGTCTCGGCGGAACCGTCGGGGTGAATAAGGGTAACGTAAATATCCCTTTTCCCATAGGAGTCACCCAGTTCCTGTGAAGTAAGGATCACCTGTTTGTTATAGCTTACATACATATCGAATTTATCCGACATGTTTATTTCATCATCACCTTTTATGGCAACCGGGAAGGACCACTGACCGTTCTGTTTTACACTCATGGAAATACCCGATCTCATTTTTCCATGTTTCCGGTATTCATTAGCCTGGATAACCGTATCCCCAGTAACACTGACGAAGTTGATGGAATTGGGACCGTCATTGTTCAACGGGGCTTCCATTTTAACCGGAGCGCTCCACATTTTTGTGTAATCATTATAGGTTGAATACCAGATATCCTCATTATCCATTATTCCACCTGTATTATCAGGGTAATTCTGCCGGCTGAAATAAAGGGTCTTCCCGTCAGGAGAAACCAGAGGGCCGACTTCCTTGAAAGAGGTATTAATGTAACCGGGCAGCTTTTCCGCTTTTGGCAGATCTTTCATAAAGCTGGCAAGCCTTATATCGGTTTTATGCCGGGCAAGTGCAATTTGATCTTCCAGCCCGGACTGGGCAAATACCCGTGAAAACATGGCTAATAAGGTAATTATAATGACCAGCATTATGAGCTTCACGGAATGAATCCTGTCCATCCTCGATACATGTTGCGCAATTCTGATTTCAAGAATATTTCTCGGTTCGTTTGCATCATTCGTTTTCATATCCTTAAAATTTAGGTGTAAGATGAAGTGAAATTACTTCGGGGTTGACAGGGCTTTATCAGATTAAAACGTATTTTGAAAAATAGGTAATATGCCTATAATTTCCTTCCTTAAAAGATCAAACTTTGTATATGTTATTTGATTGAAATTGTGAGTGGGATGAAGAGGGAATGAAGGATGAATGAGGTTGCTTTATTTGGTTTCTCAATTCCTAACAATTCTAAATTAAAAAACCATGCCGGGAATCAAAATATGCCTGGTTGAAGATGATCCGTTTGATGCCGAGCTTAGTCTTAATGCATTGAGTGAGATCGTTGTCAGGGAAGAAATTATCTGTTTCTACGACGGCGAAAAATTTCTTGACTACCTGGCAAAATTAAAAACGATGATACCTGCTTTCGTAATTCTGGATATGAAAATGCCAAAACTTAGCGGGACGGATGTATTGAAGGCCATCCGGTCAATGCCTCATATTAAACAATTGCCTGTAATTATATTCAGCTCAACCGGAAATGAGAAAGATGTTAAGGAATCCTATGAAGCGGGAGCCAACGCATTTGTAGTGAAACCGAAAATGCCGGACCCGTACCGGGATGCTGTGCGACAAATGGGAAGGTTCTGGCTTAATTTAAATATTTTGCCATATAATCTGAAATGATCTCAACCCCGGGCCGCGAAATTCTACTTCGGATTACGGTATAAGGCTCGCCCGGGAATTCGATATTGTTTGTTGACAAATATTCAGCCAGGCCAGATTATATATTTTTACAGGACACAAATAAAAAGACATAATTGCAGTACCTGTAAATTTTAAAGAAAAACTGAACCGGATCAAATGCTATCACAAATCCTTGTTTTGTGATATTTATCCGTAAAATTCCGCCAAAATATCACAATATTCTTTGCCGTGACCTATTGATTTTTAATAAATAATTTTGATGATTTATATCATAAATTAAAAGCCGGAATGTGCTTAACTTTTATCTTTAATTGCAGGAAAAATGAAAAAACTTTTTATTGTAATCGTCATAGCCGATATAGTATTGACTATGGTATTTTTACCCTGGGGGATGCTGATTAATGCAGCTATATTGATACTGACCATGCTGATCATCTGGCCATTATTTTATTACAAGTTATTCAAGAAAGAAAGAA
>JBJKSY010000568.1:0-10180 GCA_046703645.1 Cyclobacteriaceae bacterium | reverse complement strand
TTCCATTTTATAAGTGTTTTTATTAGTACTTGTAAAAACCGCTGAACTCTCATGATTTTCCTTCCCTGTGGTCCCGCACCCAGCCACTATAAATACAAACGTAATTAATAAGGACCTAAATTTCATTAATTTCAGCATTTAAGGTTCAATATATAAGTACGTACAAACATATGTTAATGTTTTCATATTTACAAATATATTCGAATTTTTATAAAGGAAACGCCGAAATTGTCCTGTCAATAGCTATATTGTTTAATATTTGGATTTTCGCGGGATGAAGATTTTATACTTAGTGCGACACGCCAAATCAAGCTGGGATAATCCCGGCCTGGACGATATTGACAGGCCACTGAATAAGCGAGGCAAGTCTGATGCTCCGGAGATGGGAGATCGTCTGAAGAAACGGGGAATTATTCCATCAATAATTATTTCCAGTCCCGCAAAACGCGCCTTCACCACGGCTAAAAAGATCGCCAGGAAGATAGATTTTCCCAGGGAACATATTAAAATAATAAAGGAAATCTATGAAGGATCCTCAGGGGATCTTATGCAAATAATTAAAAGCATTCCCGGAGATCCCGGTTCCATCATGCTATTCGGTCATAACCCTGGAATCACGGAATTTGCCAATGTACTTTGCGGGGTTAATATTTACAATATCCCTACCTGTGGAATTGTCTCCATACAATTTGATGCCGGAGAATGGAACAGGATCAATGACAGGAAAGGAACGCTGGTCTTTTTTGATTATCCCAAGAAATCACCCGATGCAGCTTCCTGAGGTAAAGAAGGGTGCAGCCTTTCAGGTTCCCTTATTTATTATTTTCAATCCATAAATGAACTTGTTAAAATTGAAGAATTTCATGCTTACCAGAAAGATTCAAAGGGCAGGGATGCTACGGGAGGGAATCCATGTTTACGAGGCATAAGCGGTGTAGCTACAATGAGGGTAGTGTGTTGGCAAGCCCTTCTAATTAAACAACCCTCTCATGATATATCTTATGAGTTGATCTTCATAATGGAATTGATTCTTACAGAATATATTGACTGAGGTCTTTATTCTTTATAAACCCGCTTAATTTATCTCTCACCATTTCCTGGGTAATAAGGATTTTTGCATTCCTCCCTATCTTGTCGGGTACGTCGAATAATATTTCATCCAGGAGTTTGCTCATTACCGTATGAAGTCTTCGTGCGCCGATGTTCTCAACATTTTCATTGATCACGAAAGCGGTTTCTGCTATTTCCGACAGGGCATCATCGGCAAATTCCAGGTCAATATCCTCTGATTTCAATAAGGCTATGTATTGTTTGGACAGTGCATTCCTGGGCTCCTTGAGGATCAGGTAAAAATCATCTCGAGTGAGGTTGTTGAGTTCCACTCTGATTGGAAATCTTCCCTGAAGTTCCGGAATAAGATCCGAAGGTTTTGATATATGGAAAGCGCCGGCAGCGATAAAAAGTATATGATCGGTATTCACCACTCCATGTTTGGTATTCACGGCACTTCCTTCCACAATGGGGAGAAGATCGCGTTGTACTCCCTCCCGGCTGACATCCGGTCCGTTCCCCCTTCTGCCGGTGGATACCACTTTATCAATTTCATCGATGAAAATGATCCCCAGGTTTTCTGCTTTTTTAATAGCTTCATCCTTCACCTCATCCATATCTATCAGCTTGGAGGATTCATCTTCCATCAGCAATTTTCTTGCTTCGCTTATCGTGACTTTTCTTTTTTTATTTTTTTTTGGAAGCATATTCCCGATCATTTCCTGGAGGTTGATCATCGAGCCTTCATCCATCATTCCACCCCCTATCATCCCTATCCCCGCTGAGGCTGGCTGTTTTACATTGATCTCAATTTTTCTCTCATCCAGTTCTCCCTTCCTTAGCTTTTCCCTGAATTTTTCACGGGTTCTTTCGTTCAACTCATAATCATTATCAGGAATCTCCGTGGTTTCGGGAAGTTGGTTTTCTCTTGTCTTTACGGCAACGGGTCGCATGGGCGGAATAAGAATGTCGAGAATTATATCTTCCACGATCTGGGTTGCCTTGTCCCTTACCTCTTCCTTTTTCTTATTTTTCACCAGGCTGACAGATTGTTCCACCAGGTCGCGTACCATGCTTTCCACATCGCGGCCTACGTATCCCACTTCTGTGAATTTGGATGCTTCAACTTTAGTGAACGGGGCATCGGCAATTTTTGCCAGCCGGCGGGCTATTTCCGTTTTCCCTACCCCGGTGGCACCAATCATAAGTATATTATTGGGAATAATCTCTCCCTGCATCTCCGCATCGGCATGCATTCTTCTCCAACGGTTCCTGAGGGCAATAGCCACATGACGTTTTGCATCATCCTGTCCGATAATATATTTATCCAGTTCCGAGACAATTTCCCTGGGTGTAAGGTATTTTTCTTTCTCAAGCATGGTATTCAATTTATTTTTTTTCTTTTATATAATGATGAAAGGTTTACCGACAGTCCCAGATGATGGGTCCCGCCGGCCAGGTGGTAGAATGCCCCGGCATAACTCAGTGAGAATGCTTTAATGCTTATCAGCATCCCATAAGAAAATCCTGCTCCCCCCGAAACTTGCTGTAGGCTCATTTCGCGTCTTATCAGGTGGTTATATCCTCCGAAAAAACTCAGGTTTTTACTTATCACGAGTTCCGTACCCAAAACCACATGACTGAATATCTTATCAAAGTTCCCGGGCTTGTTCTGACCTGCATAAAGAGTGTTATTATAATAAACTATATCTCCCTGGGTTAGTTTTTGCAGGGTGATGCTGAAGCGGAAAGGCATATGCCGGGGCTTATAGGAAAATCCGGCACGCACATCGAATGGAACTGTTGAATTTGAAGAAGTCGTATAATCCCGCATTATAAATCCAAGGTTATGAATAGTAAACCCGGCCGTCATATCCTCATGAGGGTGCCTGAAGATAATTCCGACATCGGTCATCATGGCCGATGCATGGTATCCGGCAATATTTGAAAATGCAAATTTTAAATTGGCGCCTACGGTAAAATTTCCTGACCTGTGGGAGTTCCCAATTACCAGGGCATATTCTCCCGCCGATTCCTGCCCCTGTGGATTCCCGGAAGCATCATAGGAATCAATGGTTCCATACCCTGCCTGCTGCATTCCAATGCCCCAGGTGCCGGTCTTCCCAATGTCCTGGATAAAAGCAAATGAGTTGTATTGTATCCCGTCATAATAAAAATAATGATTGAAAGATGCCTCCCCGCTCAGTTCCGCATTTAGCAGGGCCGGATTAGAAAGGAACATATTTCCATCAGACAGGGTCACATTAACGCCACCAAGTCCCGTTACCCGCGGGCTCTGGGGAATATCCAGAAAAGTAAATGAATGATTTGCCGCATTCTGGGCGAGCAAATCATTCCCTAACAGTATATAAATAAAGGAAATGATAACTCTTTTTGTTATTTCATTTTTACGGCTCAACGGCTTTCTCTTCGAAATTAAATTGCATCGCGCTTTTTACTTTCTCATTCAACAGGGCAATACGCAACACCTCTTCCGCATTTTCGACATAGTGTATAACAAGATCGGAAATATACGATTTATTGATTTCCATGATATCCTTTTTATTGGCTTTGCAGAGAATGATCTCTTTTATACCCGATCTTTTAGCGGCAAGGATCTTTTCCTTGATACCTCCCACAGGAAGCACCTTCCCCCGCAGGGTGATCTCGCCGGTCATGGCAATTTTATCCTTAACCTTCCTCTGTGTAAATACGGAAGCCAGGGAAGTGAACAGTGTGATCCCGGCAGAAGGACCGTCCTTGGGCACCGCCCCTGCAGGTACGTGTACATGAAGATCATATTGTTCAAATACACGGTAATCGATGTCGAGCTTCTCGGCATGGGATTTCAGGTAAGAGAGGGCGGCAACCGCCGATTCCTTCATCACATCGCCCAACTGTCCGCTCAGTGTAAGCTTGCCCTTTCCCTTGCTCAGGCTGGATTCAATAAAGAGTATTTCACCCCCGAACTGCGTCCAGGCCAGGCCTATCACCACTCCGGCAATATTGCTTCCCTGGTATAGTTCTTTGTCAAAGATCTCCGGTCCGAGTACTTTTTCAATTCTTGCCGGGGTGATATTCGGGTTCTTTCTTTCGTTCATGGCTATTGACTTTGTCACGTTCCTCATCACGGAACCGATTTGCCGGTCAAGATTCCTGACCCCGGATTCACGGGTATAGCTTTCAATGATCCGGTTCAGGGCAGCGTCGCTGAAATTGATATCCTTGTTTTTCAGGCCGTGTTCTTTCCTCTGTTTCGGGATCAGGTGCTTTTTGGCGATCGCAAGTTTTTCTTCCTGGGTATAGCCATTGATCTCAATTACCTCCATACGGTCGCGGAGGGCCGGATGAATTGTTTCCAGGGTATTGGCTGTAGCTATGAAAAGTACTTTTGACAGGTCGTATTCTATTTCAAGATAGTTATCGACAAAAGTGCTGTTCTGTTCCGGATCCAGGACTTCCAGCAGGGCAGAAGCCGGATCACCGCGAAAATCGGAGCTTACTTTATCGATTTCATCCAGCACGAATACCGGGTTTGAGTATTTTACCTTCTTGATATTCTGCAGGATCTTCCCGGGCATGGCACCCACATAGGTTTTCCTGTGCCCGCGGATCTCAGCTTCATCATGCAACCCGCCAAGGGATATCCTTACATACTTTCTTTTGAGAGCTTTGGCAATGGATTTGCCCAGGGAGGTTTTGCCAACCCCCGGAGGGCCATAAAGGCAGAGGATCGGCCCCTTGATATCATGCTTTAACTTCAGGACTGCAAGGTATTCGAGAATTCTTTCCTTTACCTTTTCGAGACCATAATGATCATGATTCAGGATTTTCCTTGCCCTTATAAGATCGAAATCGTCTTCAGTTATATCATTCCAGGGAAGGTCCACAAGGAATTCAACGTAATTCATGGCGACAGGAAATTCCGCAGCCGCAGGGTTCATCCGCTTTATCTTTTCAAGTTCCTTGTGGAAATACGCCTTCATGGAAGTGTGCCAGTTCTTTTTATCGGCTTTTAACCTGAGATCTTCCAGCTCCTGGTCGGGACCTTCATAACCAAGCTCATCCTGAAGCACCTTTATCTGTTGTCGTAAATAATAATCCCTTTGCTGCTGGTCAATGTCAGAATTTACCTTTTTCTGTATCTCATTTTTCAACTCCAGCATCTGCAGGTCCTTCGACAGGTATTCAAGCAGCATGTTGGCCCTTTTCAGGCCGTTATTTATTTCGAGCAGCTTTTGCTTTTCATTTACTTCCGCATTGATATTTGACGAGAGAAAATGTGTCAGGAAAACCGGGTTGTCTATATTGTCAAGGGCTATCTGTGCCTCCTGCGGGATCTCCGGGTTAAGGTTCATGATCTTGAAGGCAGTATCCTTGATGGTTTCAATGATCGCCTTGGTCTCTTTTTTATTGGCATTCGGGAAATCTTCCTTCATGCCGGAGACCCTGGCAGTAATAAAGGGTTCCACCATGAGGATCTCATCGATATGAAACCGCTGCTGACCCTGGATGATAATGGTCGTATTGCCATCGGGCAGGACCAGCATCTTCAGGATCCTGGCGATCGTGCCTATTGCGAAAAGATCCTTGCTCTGGGGATCTTCCACTTTGGTGTTTTTCTGGGCAACCACTCCAATGGTCCTGTCATCCTTGTAGGCTTTCTGGACCAGTTTTATCGATTTCTTACGGCTTACCGTGATGGGTATAACCACTCCCGGGAATAACACCGTATTCTTAACCGGAAGAATAGGCATTTCACTTTTAATCTTAAGTTCACTGGAGTCCTCGTTTAATGCAGGCGGGATCAGTTGTACGAACTCCCCGGTTTCTTCCTCTTTCAGCGCCAGAATATCGATTTGATTAAAATAGAAATTTTTCTTACCAGACATGCGTTTTATTTTCCTTGTGTCAATTTGTCACATATGCCTGTGTGACCAGGTTTCTTGGTTCCTACTGCAATACTCAATACTTATGCCAAAAGGATCTGAAGGCGATTAATAAAGATGTTTAACATTAAATTTATAATATATTAACGAAATTCACGGTTTATAAAATATAATTGATAATTGCCATAATGACCCAATACTTCCGGGAATTCATATTTTTACTGACGTTATTACTGATTTCCGGTTTCGTTTTCGGTCAGAAAAAAGTCGATACCGGGGTTGATTCAACAATTGTAGTGCCGGTTCAGGAACCGGAAGTCCCGGTATTGGATTTCGCCAATATCAACAAGATCCCCTATTACTATAACAAAAAGGAGCTGGCTAAAATCCGGGAGGCCATGCATGCTCATAACCTCCCGGAATGGTATAAATATTTGCGGGAATATGTGAGCAACTTCGGTATCCAGAATTTCTACAAGGATACAAAAATGATATGGATGCTTGCACAGCTTGCCGACACACTCGGGAACAAGCAGGAAGCCATACTTCTTTATAAGCTGGTACTTAAACACAGCCGCCAGGATATCGACATAAAAAAAGTAGAACAGGAATTTGATTCCCTGGCCGGGTATGAAAAGGACCAGTATGTCCCGCTGCAGTACTATTATGACCTTGTCGATTACAGGAAAGATGTGGATACCCTGCAACCTCCCAGAGGCATATTGCTTAATATGGGTTATGAAATTAATTCGGAATATTCCGATTACGGGCCTGCCTTCAACGACAATGACAGCGTATTGATCTTCACCTCCAAACGTGATGTTTTGAGAGCCAGTCTGGATGACCGCATCAATGAAGACTTATTTATCAGTCACAAGGACCAGTATGGCTGGACGGAGGCTCAGCCGCTTACGGAATTGAATACTATTTTCAATGAAGGATCTCCCTGCCTGTCAAAGGACGGCAAGACGATTTATTTTTCACGATGCAATGCTCCCGATACTTATGGCAATTGCGATTTATTTTCCGCCCAACTTCAGCCGGATGGTAAATGGGGAGACCAGAAAAATCTGGGGCCCGAAGTCAACAGCATTGCCTGGGATTCTCATCCGGCGCTTTCGCATACCGAAGACACTTTATATTTCGCCTCCGACCGGATTGGCGGATTCGGGCTTTCGGATATCTGGTTCACCGTTAAGGATAAGAAAGGCGACTGGACGGAAGCCCAGAACGCGGGTCCATTCATTAATACGAGGAATGATGAAGTGAGCCCCTTTATTCATCCAAAATACAATGTTCTTTATTTCAGTTCCAACGGGCAGCTTCTGAATTTCGGGGGATTCGATATCTATAAAAGTTATCCTTACGGGCGTTTCTGGGGAGAGCCGAAAAATATAGGCCCGCTGGTAAACGGGAAGGGATCGGAATTTTATTTTACCATCGATGCGCAGTCGAAGGATCTGTTTTATGCCAAGAGCATCGAAAATAACCTGAACAATCTTGACCTTTACTCATTCCCCCTGCCTATGGAAGCACAGCCCCTCGCCACTGCCAGGCTAACCGGTTCAGTGAAAGACATCCAGACCAATGATCCTTTCACTTCAGGGATCGTCACGAACATAGACCTTGACCAGGGAATTGAAGTGGCTCCGAAAAAACTCAGTCCGACAGGGACTTTTGAATTTGACCTGATCAACAACAGCAAATATCTCCTGATCATCCAGAGCAGTCAGTTTTTCAGGATAGAACAGATCTTTACCATGAAAGGGAATACCGATATCAGCAAATACACTGAGTCGATCTCCAGCCGCATGGAATTCAAATCCATTGAATTCGACAATGAAAGCGCCGAGCTGAAACCTACCATGTACGGTGACCTTGACAAACTTGCCCAGTTCCTGCTCGATAACCCGGATTTCAAACTGAGGATTTCAGGTCATACGGATTCGCGAGGAACTCCTGAGTACAATTTGGACCTTTCCCGTCGCCGTGCCCAGGCCATCATGGATTATATTGTCTATTTCGGGAATGTTCCGAGGGCCCGTATAGAGGCGGAAGGATACGGAAGTACGCAACCGATCGTTCCAGTGGAAAGAACAGATCTGGACAGGCAGTTAAACCGGCGTGTGGAATTCCAGTTGTACAGGCCCAGCCTGAGCGAGCTCCAGGAAATGAAAATGCTGGAAAAGGTTGAGAAGCCGTCTGACTGGTAGGGGCAATTGCATAAATGATTTCTAAGGAATTTCCTTTACCGCCATAAAGGGTTTCCTTATTTATTATTTTCAATCTATAAATCCGAATAATATATTGAATTTCAACTTAGCCGGTTAATTCCCATATAACATCACGTCTTTTAAGACATTTTTTATATTTATTAGATGTTTCATCATTTGGATGAATGCGGTAAAAATTAATGAAATCTGTCGCCCTCCTGGCCGGGCAGGCCTCGTGAACCCGTTTCAGCCGCTTTTAATCCGCACAAGGCCCTGCTAACCCGAAGATGAAAAGAAGGCTGACCCGGTTTCACTGGTTATCAACGCCATAAATGAACTTGTTAAAATTGAAGAATTTCATGCTTACCAGGAGGATTTCAAAGGACAGGGATGCTAATTGTGCGTGGGCGTCCACGAGCGGCGTGGCCCCATTGAAGGCTGTGTGTTGGCAAGCCCTTGTAGGGTGGGGCGACTGAAAGGAGTATTAGGATGTGGTCATATATCACCTCAATCTTTAAAATACCGATGAGCGTTTCGCGGGGAAATGGGGCTTCGCTCGTGGTGCACTTTCTTTTGTTACTTTTCTTTGTGCAACCAAAGTTCCTATGTTTGAAAATCATAGGCCATTAATTAATTTGTAATGTGTCTAAATATTAACAAAAAACTAATGACCTATGGAAAATCTATCTAAAATTAATTCATGGCGCGGAAAAAAACTATTCATTGGTTTGGATGTCCATAAGAAAAGCTGGAAAGTAACCATTCTGGGACCTCATTATGAGCATAAAACCTTTAGCCAGGATCCCGATCCGACCATACTGGCTAATTACTTAAATAAGCACTTTCCGGAAGCTGAATATTATTCTGTTTACGAAGCTGGTTTCAGTGGATTTTGGGCTAGTAAGCAATTAAAAGACCTAGGCATAAACAATATTATCGTTAATCCCGCTGATGTACCTACTAAACATAAAGAGAAAAATAATAAGAATGATAAGGTGGATAGTCGGAAATTAGCCCGGACTTTACAAGCAGGAGAACTAACGCAGATCTACGAGCCTAGTGATGAAAGTTTAGCTTTTCGTCAGGTGATGAGAAGCCGATATCAACTTTCAAGAACCATCGCTCGAGAAAAAAACAGAATAAAATCATTTTTATTTTTCATTGGACAATCCATTCCCCAAGATTTTAAGGAAACGGAATCCCGATGCTGGTCAGGTCGATTTATAAAATGGCTCGAAAACCTTGAATTTAAAAATACAGCGGATCAAATATCGCTGGCCAGTAAATTAAATGTAATGCATAGCCTTCACAAGGAGTTATTAACGTTAAATCGGCATCTTCGGAAACTTTCCAAACAATATCAAAAAGAGGTGGAATTATTAATGAGCATCCCCGGTATAGGACAGCTTACGGCCATGAATATTATTGCTGAATTAACGCCTATCTGTCGTTTTAAATCCATCAATCAGTTAAATCAATATGTTGGGCTGGTACCTAGTATTAAAGGATCCGGAGAAAAAGAATATGTTGGAGAAATGACCAGCAGAGGAAATAAAAGAATTAAGATTAATTTAATTGAAAGTTCCTGGGTACTCGTTCGCAAAGATCCAGCCATGATGCTGAAGTTTGGAGAATTGAGCAAAAGAATGTGTAAACAAAAGGCAATTATTAGGATTGCCAGAAAATTATTAAATCGGATAAGGCATGTCTTATTAACACAAGAACCGTATTTACTAGGCATAAATCAATAAAAAAGGAATTTATCTCAAATCCAAAAAACAAATTATGGGGGATAACTAATAAAACTTTTCTGCGGTAACTTAAAAAAAAGATAAACCGCTTTCCAAAGTTTGTAGCCCCCTTCTTTGAATATAAACAAGAAAATGCAGCTTGTATTAGAGATATATTGACTGCTAATTGAAGATTGATTTAAAGATTAGAGATAAAACAAGGTAAGGTAATTATTAAAAAATTATTTAATAGGCTTGTTTTTCAACATAGAAGAAAAGTTGAAAAGCCAAAATAAAA
>JBJKSY010000567.1:0-6638 GCA_046703645.1 Cyclobacteriaceae bacterium | reverse complement strand
GGGTGTCGCTGGCCAGCCTGTACAGGAAAGCCCTGAACAAGACTGAGAATTCATCAGTTGCCGAGAGCGGCCTTGACCTGAACAGGATAAACGGTCAGCCTACCCTCGACGGGCAATATGCCAACCTCGACAGATAAGAAATTACTAAGGGTAAATTAAGTCATGGTGTTAGGCTGTCTGCGATATGCGGGCAGCTTTTTTTATTGTCGTTATAATTAATTATATACATTTTATATTACCGGCAGAATCTCTATAAGTCATTTCAATCTGATATAATCAACAAGAAAACTTTTCAGGCCGGATAATCCATAATTTATTCCGGCTTCGCGTTCCGCTTCGCCTGACGAGGAGGAGCGTACTTTCTAAAGATATTCAATACCCTCATTCAGTACTCCAGATAGATTCGGCAACGAGAATTTACCCCATTCATGGACTTGCTCCTGATTATAGAATCAATCCTTAAATTGGAAAAGATTCCCAAAATAGGAGAATAATAGGATAGAAAGGATCCCAAAAACGCTTAAAACAGTTAAAAAAAGCGGTTTTAATTTTTTGCATGATGTTTGCCAATTCTATGGTAAAACAGTAAAAGATGAAAAAGTTAATCATAGTTTCAGCAATATTCTTCACAGCCTTCCAGGCGAAATCAATGACCCTTGAAACCCGTCTTGATGTAAATAATAATAAAGGGATTTCTTTACTTCAGTCTCTTCCGTTCAATACCGCGACATTAAATGTTATCAATATAAATTCTGTAAAAGAAAATTTCCAGGTTGTAAAAGTAAAAGCCGAAAATGATGTTCTAGTTTCATCGAGGGCAATTCCCGCGCCCAAGGCAGATCTTAATTCAGGCTTTGCCAACAGGTTTACCACCTTATTCTGGTATGAAGGAAGGAATGTATATGCATAAGGAAAAAGGTGGAATAGTTCACGATGAAAATTTTTTTCTAATAGCTGAGTTTTACAATGCAAGGGGTGACAAGTGACAAGTGACCGGTGAACAGTGAACAGTGAACAGTGAACATCAGCAAATAACAAACAGTTTCTGCGATTCCGATGGCTATCGGGACTGCGGAGTTATTTCTTTAATTTATCCGAACCATACATAAAGACTTAAGGCTTACTATAAAGAATAACCATATTATCCTCCGCGATTTCTGCGGGAAATTATAAACGATGACCGGTGATCGATGACCGGTGATCGGTGATCGGTGATCGGTAACCGGTGAACGGTAATCAGTGAACAGTGAACCGAAATCGCTCAATCATCTATCACTCAATCACCAAATCATTTCGGCGGCTGATTAATAATCATCCAGAATAATCCGATGTCGGTCACAGCCTGTACAAATTTTTCAAAGTCGACAGGTTTAACAATATAGGCATTTACCCCCAGCCTGTAGGATTCGACAATATCACGCTCTTCTTTTGATGAAGTAAGGATGACAACAGGAATGATCTTTTTTACAGGATCGGATTTCAGACGTTTAAGAACTTCGATGCCATCCACTTTGGGCATTTTAAGGTCAAGAAGGATGAGCTTTGGAATCGGGTGATCTTCATTGAAAATAAAATTCAATGCTTCTTCGCCATCATGAAGGTGTTTTAAACTGTTGACCAGCTTATTTTTTTTCAGGGCACGGATAGTAAGTTCGGCATCATCCGGACTATCTTCTATCAGCAGGATTTCATAAGCATTTTCTTCCTTTTCCATGATCCTGTATTATTGTTGTTGAGAAAGATTTCTTAAAATTCGATTCAATAAACCCGTTATAGCATGAATAGTTACTCATGGCTTATTTTTCTGAGATTGACCGGCTAATTAGTGGATAGGGCTGGGTATGCAAATGAAGGTACCTGCTAAATTAACGAAAAATTCCCTTAACGTTTTTGTAATGCCGGGGTTTTGAAAATAAAAAATCCGAATCCCCTTAAATCGGGTAAATATATTCTTCATAACGATCCAATAATTGTATATTTGTCAGGCCCTCTTTTTGCTTGGTATAAGGGTTATGGGCAAGATAGGAATATATCCGAACATAACAAAAAATATTTCTCGGTTAAGTAAAAATTTCAAAGGTTATCCTTTACCGGGAGGATTCCCTTATTAATCCCATTGTTTACTGGCAGGGTAAAATAAAATGTGGAGCCTTCATTAACCTTTGATTCTGCCCAGACACGTCCGTTATGTCGATTTACGATTCTTTTTACAATTGCCAGGCCGATTCCGGTACCCTGAAAATCATTTTCGGAATGTAGACGTTGGAACACGCCGAAAAGCTTATGGCTGTATTTCATATCGAAGCCGGCACCGTTATCCCTTACAAAATATATCAATTCGCTATCATCCTTATAAGAACCGATTTCAATTTCAGGTTGTTCCTTCTTAGATGAATATTTGATCGCATTGGAGATCAAATTAGCCCAGACCTGGTTGATCAGGATACTGTCTCCAAAAGCAGGGAGTAACTCGTGGGTATTAATTTTTGCTTTATGGTCCTGGTTTTCATTGATTTCCTTAATTATAGACCTGACAGTAAAATTCATATCGATCAACGTTCTGTTCAGTTCTTTGCGTCCGAACCTTGAAAAAGATAAAAGATCATCGATCAGGCTGCCCATCTTCAGGGCATTATGATGAATGACCGAAAGGTATCTTTTTGCCTCTTTGTTCAACTGGTCTGAAAATTCATCTTCCAGTATCCTTGCATAGCTGTTCATGGAACGAAGAGGGGCCCTCAGGTCGTGGGAAATGGAATAAGAAAATGATTCCAGTTCTTGCAATGAGTTTTCCAGTTCCCTGGTTCTTTCAACGATCCGGTTCTCAAGGTCATTGTTCAGGTTTTTAATTTGCTCCTCGGCCCGTATTCGTTCACTGATGTCCTGTTTTATGGCAATGAAATGAGTTATTTCCCCTTTTTCATTGAGGAGGGGTGTAACGGTCATTTCCTCATGGTAGAGGCTGCCGTCCTTTTTCCGGTTAACGAGTTCCCCATGCCAGATATTCCCTTTACTCATCGTAGCCCACATGTCCTGATAAAACTCACGCGAATGCATTCCCGATTTAAAAAGATCCCTTGGGTTTTTCCCCAGGGCGTCCCCCGCTCTGTAACCTGTCAGGGCTGCAAGCGCCTTATTGACCCAAATGATGGTACCTTTATCGTCGGTAATAACGATGGCATTTGCTGCTGCCTGAAGCGCGGCGATCTGTAATTTTATACTTTGTTCAGCCAGTTTACGTTCCCGTATGTCTCTAACATCGGCAACCAGATACTCCCTGTCGAGGCTGACCAGTTTAAGGTTGACCTCCACCGGGTAATCCGTCCCATCTTTTCGACGATGGATGGCTTCGAAAAGAATAGTTTTATCTTTTCTTAAGTTTTCAACGCTTGACGAAAATTCCTCCTTGTTAATTGTAGGATCAATTTCGAAAATATGCATTGAAAGCAATTCTTCCTTTGTATACCCAAGGTCCTGGCAGGTCTTTTCGTTTATATCCAGTATTTTGCCTGAATCGGGATCGACAACTTCAATACAATCGCTGGATTGATCGATCAAGGTCCTGAATAATGTCAGCGATTTTTCAGACTGTTTCAAATCGGTAATATCATGGGACATCGTGATTATATGCGGGGTATTATTTAAGGAAATAATACTTGCCGACATCATTACATCTATGATCTCACCATCCTTCCGGCGAAATTTTGATACGAAATTCCTGATAACTCCGAATTCATTTATGTTTTTGAGAAAGTATTCCCTGTCTGCCATGTCAGACCAGGTTTTAAGTTCAAGAGTCGATCTTCCAATAGTTTCTTCCCGGGAATATCCGAGCTGCTTGCAAAATCCTTCATTTACTTCAATATATATTCCCGTATTCAGTTCATTAATGGTGATCGATTCCGGGCTGGTATAAAACACCTTCCTGAACCTTTCTTCACTTTCCCTTAAGGCTTCTTCCGCCTGCTTCTGTTCTGTAAAATCCTCGAAAATTCCCAGTACGCCTATAACTTCATTTTCAGAATTATGGTAGGGAGTTTTTTTTACCCGGGTCCAGCGCGGCTGACCGGCGATCATATACCGTTCCACCATGTTAAGCGCAATCCCGCCTTTCACCACTCGTTGATCATCCGCCTGATATTTTTCCACGTAATCGGCCGGGAAAAAATCATTATCGTTCCTGCCGATGATTTCTTCAGGCCTGATCCCAAGATCGCGGGCATAATTTTCATTGCAGAACAAGTATCTTGATTTAATATCCTTAATAAAAATCCTTTGCGGTATATGTTTAACAAGGTTTGTATTGAGCAATTCACTCTTCAGCAAATCCTGTTCCGCCTGACGTTGTTCGGTAATATCGGAAAGGAAAATAAGCGTGGCCGGTCTGCCGTTCCATTCTATTACAACGCCGCTTATATTAACCCAGCGGATATTTCCCGAATAATTGAAGATCCTGATTGTATACCTGTCAGGCACATGAAGACCTTCGAGTCTTCGTTTGTGGTTTTCTATTACTGCGGGCAGGTCCTCGGCATATATAAAATCCTGTAATGAAAGCGCAAGAACTTCCTTCGGTTCCTTACCGAGAAATTCTGCAGTACGATTATTGGCATATTTTATTGTTTCATCTTGTATAATAACAATGCTTTCATGCGCATTATCAACAAGGTTCCTGTATTTTTCTTCGCTTTCACGGAGAGCTATTTCTGCAGCTTTTCTCTCGGTTATATCCCGGATAATAACCAGCATAGCCGGTTTAAGTTCGAATTGTATGACTGTAGAAACAACTTCCACCTCAATCACTGAGCCATCCAGCTTCAGAAAACGTTCCTCTATTTTTTGCCCTTTGTCCCCGTTGAATATCTCGGTTATCCGTTTTCTTATAAACTCCCTTTCTTCAGAGTGTACAAATTCCATGACAGGTTTTCCTAGAAGCTCTTCCGGGGAATCGGCGCCAATCAGCGTGGCGGCCGATGTGTTGGCATAGACGATCCTTCCCTCGCAGTGAATTGCAATGGCATCCGGTGAAACTTCAACGAGCTTCCGGAAATACTCTTCCTGATAATCCTTGTTTTTCGTAATGGATTTACCTGTTTTCCCTGTTTTCCCTGTTTTATTCATTCCAAATAGTAATTATTTACGCAGCTTCATCATAAAAACAGAGTGCCAAAATACCTGTGATCCAAATTAATGATATAAAATCTGTAAATAAGATCATAAATAATATAAAATTTTAAAATATTTTTTCCTGTGTAGATTTTAATATTACAGGTTACATACAGTTTTATTAGTACATTTTACCATATCCTTTATGAATCTTCCTGAACCTTGATAGGCGAATTACCTAAAATCCCAATTCGGTAATATACTCAGAAATTCCAGTCCGGTCTTCTCTATTTTTGTTTTGCCTGACAGGCATTGGCCATGAACACAAAAAAAAGAATGAGAAAAAAATGGGATTACGATATGACTGTAGATTCATATAAAATAACATGGATAAGATTCCAGGTAAACAAGGTGATGATACTGATCCTGGCCATTATTTTCACGTTGATTTTTTCGAAGGCAAAAAGCCAGACCGGCCTGGAAGATAAGATGGTAACCTATAGCGAACAATCGACGATCCGGATGGCAGGATTTTTCGGTGAATATAATAAGCCCAAACAACTTCCGGATATTGTAAATACTGCAGATGATGAAATTCACCCGGTATTGTCGGGGAACGGAAGGGTCCTGTTTTTCAACCGGACCAGGCCCAATTCATCCGCTGATGAAAATATTTCACTACGCGGAATATGGTATTCCACTTTCAATAAGTATACGGGAACCTGGAATTTACCACAACCGCTTGAATTGCCGGGGAGCAGCCAGGGACATTCAAGGATTGTCTCTGCAGGGTACAACGGGGATACATTGATCTACTCAGGAGGCGGGGGACCCGGAGGGAAACCTTTGTTTATAAGTACTTACCTGGAGGATGGACACTGGCATGCACCTCATGTTCTGGACCGGTATATCGGGGATAATCAAAACAGTGATTTCGATATATTTATCAGCAGGGACCAAAGGTTTATTATCACTTCTGAAGAATTACAGGATACCCATGGGGGCAGGGATCTTTATGTGATATTGAACGGCCCGGATGGCAGCTTCCGAAAAATAAACCTGGGAGCTGTAATCAATTCAACGGGGGAGGAATCATCGCCTTTCATGAGTTCAGACGGAAGCACCCTGTTCTTTTCTTCCACAGGACATGGAGGTTACGGAGGGTATGATATTTATGTATCACATCCCCTTGATGACTCCTGGCAGAAATGGTCCAAACCCCTGAACCTGGGACCGGCAATCAATACGGAGGGGGATGAACTTTCTTTCAATATTACCTTAGACGGATCAGTAGCCTGCTATTCACGGAAAGCCGGATCAGGCAGTTCGGATATTTATTTCGTTCCGATGTCAACCCTCCGGGAATTAAAGGATATTCCAGGGAAAACGGGATTATCTTCAACCGGGGAAGGTGTGATCGAAGAGATGGGACTCGGTGATATTAATTCCGGCAGAATGGTGCAGGTTGATAAGTGATTTTCCGGGGAGTACAGTTTATAAATTAGGGTTCCAGGGTTTATTCGATGTTCCAT
>JBJKSY010000566.1:0-3706 GCA_046703645.1 Cyclobacteriaceae bacterium | reverse complement strand
AATCCATGATCGACATCACCCCGAAGCTTATCCAGATACAAAATATATAAAACGACCCGACATAGATATAATCCCGTTCCCGGGGTTCGTTGGGAGGAGAGTTCAGGTAAAATACAATGGCAAGTCCTGTCATTATAAACATGACAAGGAGTATGTTAAAAACTTTCCTGTTTTTCCTGTAATTATAAATGAGCCCGATAATACCCAGCAATAAAGGGATCATGAAGTAATTATTTCTTCCCCGGTTATGCTTAAGTAAGGGGGGCATATCTTTCGTGGAATTCCAGGGCTTGAGCCATCCTGCTCCCTGAAAATCGCTGACCCGGCCTGCGAAATTCCACATAAAATACCTGAGGTACATATACCCGACCTGGTAGGTGAATAGGAACCTGAGATTATCGATGAATCCGGGCTTTTGTTTAGGTCCGAGGCCCAGCCAGTTCCTGTATCCTGCGGGCCTGTCTTCCGTGGAACTCCATATCCTTGGTAAATAGGTCTCCCTTCCCGGCTCGTAATCATTCATTATCTGATGACGTGTAATATCATATTTGTTTTTTCCTTTCACATAAACTGGAGAGCCTTGACGCTGGTCAATAATTTTGGCATCGAAATACGGTCCATGCAGGAGGGGCCAGGTTCCATATTGATCGCGGTTGAGATAAGAAACAAAATTCAGGAAATTATCGGGGCGGTCCTCATTGATGGGGGGTAGGTAATTGGAGCGGATCAGCACTGTGACATATGAAGAGTACCCGATAATAAGAAAGACCATGCCAAGGAGAGCTGTATTCCATATAACTTTATTTTTCCTGTGTGTATAATAGAGCCCATACGCCACACCACCTGTAAACAGCACAAGGAAAAATATGATACCCGAATAAAACGGCAGACCGAGAGAGTTCACAAAAAAGATTTCAATGTCCCCGGCCTGTGAAGGAAGCCCGGTCATGATGAACTTCAGGATAAAAAATATTAAAAACAAACCGGTTGCCAGGGCTATGAACATGCCCTTTTTTGTAGGTTTGAATTTCTTATAATAATAGATCAGGCCCAGAACCGGAATGGTAAGAAGATTCAGGAGATGGATGCCGATTGAAAGACCCATCATGTAAAAAATGAAGATCAGCCATTTATTACCCTGTTTTTCATTTTCCATCTGGTCCCATTTAAGGATGGCCCAGAAAACAAGAGCGGTGAAAAAGGACGATGAGGCATAAACTTCTGCCTCGACTGCGGAGAACCAGAATGAATCTGAAAATGTATATACCAGTGATCCGATCACTCCAACCAGCAGGATCATTAGGGATTGATGGGGTGTTAATTCATGCGATTTCCGGTCGACAATTTTTCTTGCCAGCAAAGTAATAGACCAGAAAAGAAAGAGGATGGTAAAGCCACTGGCCAGGACACTCACATGATTGACCCAATAAGCGATTTTGGAATGATCCCCTCCGGCCAGAAATGAAAAAAGCCTTCCGATCAAAAGGAACAGGGGGGCCCCGGGGGCATGGGGAACTTCAAGTTTATAGGATGCTGCAATAAATTCGCTGCAGTCCCAGTAGCTTGCTGTCGGTTCAACCGTAAATGCATAAACGGTAAAAGCCAAAATAAATACCAGCCAGCCGGTTATAGTATTGAATTTTTTAAATCGGTCCATCGAATGTGGGAATTTGTTTAAATAGGAAAATTAAAAGAAAATCTGGATTTCCCGGTTAAAAAAAGTTAAATGATCGATGTTCTCTGTTCCTGAAAGATACCTGGATTAGCGAATAAATGCTTCATTGCAATAATAATCCGCAAAATGACATATTATTTTTGAAGGGATTTTTTATCAATAATCGATTTAATGACTGTTAAAGGCTTATTTCAGAAAAAAAGCAAGAAAAATTCCGAGGTAATTACCAATTGCATACCCGATAATACCTACTACAAGACCCGGAATGATTATATCCTTGTTTTTTAAAGCTCCTGCAACAGCGGGTACGAAGGGCGGTGACATGCTGAGTGCCGTCGACACAATTATAAAATTATCAACATCTACTTTGAAGATCCGGGACAGGAGGGAATGGAGCAGGAATGATCCGGGAACGGCAATCAGGATATATGCAAGAATGGGCCATGATTCGATGCTGAAACTCCGGATATCGGCCATGGAAGCCACGACCACGCAAAAAACAAGGATAAGGTACATCCCCGCCTGGAATGATTTTTTTATTTTATTGACAAAATTGAAAAGGGATGCTCCAATGCCAAATGTTGTGATGAGAATGATTATAGATGTCATTTTGAAGACGTCGGGATCATGAGGCTTCAGGATGCCCGCTCCCGCAAAGGATAAACCGATACTTATGCCCGTGATTCCCAGTGATAACCCTGTGGCCAGCAGCAGGCCCTTGAGATTTTCCCATCTAAAAATTCCATGATAGGATTCAAACTCCGCCTTGAACTTTCCATCACCGGAAATAAGAGGGCTCAGATCCGATTCTGAATAAGGTCTCATATAGAGCAGGAAAAATCTCTGTGCATAACTCATCAAAAACAATAACATTACCGCCCCTACAACCACATCGTAGGAATGAGTAAGTATGTAGGTATCCGGATTGACGTTCAATGCAATTTTTATGGCTGCAAGGTTTGGAGTCCCGCCCGAATAAACACCTGTCAGCATTCCTGAAACCTTCCAGCAATCGGGTATTCTGGAAGATAAAAGGTAATACCCGGCAATGATCATAACTACTGTTGAAACCAGGCCCAGCATGAGACTGAGGAATGTTTTCCCGGCCATTTTAATGACTGATTTTATATCGAGGGAAAATAATAACAAGGGGATGGCAAGAGGAATTGTAATATTGGTAAGCATATCCTGATAGGGATAAACATGGCGGTTCAGGATCCCTGAATTTCCTATAATAAGACCGGCCGCATAGCAGATAACCACGGGACCTATTTTATTCAGTAAAGGGTATTTGGATGAAAGGTATAATACCAGTGCAGGGAACAGGAAATAAAAAACGATCAGGATGACTATCATTCAGATCAGATCTTTAAACAATCCCGTAATATAATAAAATTTGAAAAACGACAATCGATCTTACATGAAACGTACATTTTAATAAAATGATAATTTCTTTCCTTTTGCTGAATTAAGAAATATTTTTATCTTGGAACTTAAGGATAACCTGCTGCGAATGCTCAATGAGATATAACCCGGGACCATATTTTTTAATTTTTTTGTCTTTGCTGGTTATTCGTTGCAATCAGCCGGCCAGGAAAACCGTAAGCTGTGCCGACACGACCTGCTGGAAGAACCTGATCACTGAAAATCTTAAAAAATACCCGGTTTCACAGGTTGAGGATGTATACAAACTCCTTTACCAGGCTACCCTGGGAAATGGTCATGCCATGACGGACAGTGCAGAAGCAGCAGCCTGGTTGCAACGTGATATGAAAAAACTTGATCTGGAACCCGAGCTGCCGCTGGCCGATACCCTGGGATCCTGCGGAAGGTTTGTACGTGTTCACCTTAAGACCTATCTTGAATTCGGATGTAACCCTGAAGATCTTCTTCGTGCCTTCATAGTTACGGGGACGAATTACCCTCCGGATAGTTCTGCCTTTTTCTGCGCTTTGTCTACCTTGAGTTTAATGGCGAAGGAAGGGGAGCTCCCCTGGAAGGATTCTGCGATTGAAAAATTTATAAACCGGC
>JBJKSY010000565.1:0-5877 GCA_046703645.1 Cyclobacteriaceae bacterium | reverse complement strand
ATTAAAAAGCCCCAGTGTTTAAACCGAGGCTAACTATCTGATTATCAATGTCGGGGTGGTAGGATTCGAACCAACGACCCCCTGCTCCCAAAGCAGGTGCGCTAACCGGACTGCGCTACACCCCGATGTTTATTTGTGATTTGTGATTTGTGATTTGTTGATCTTTATGTTTAAACTTAATCCGTTTTCGTTAATTCATCTTTTTATAATTTTACAAGGCCCGTCAGCGACGCGACTACACCCCCAAGTTATTTGTCGATTTGGGATGGGGATCAATTAGCAGATACGAACCCATAGTATTATTATTCACTCAAATTCAACAAGAGGCACAAAAATACATCTTCGTATGACTTAAACCAAAAACTCTTTAAATGGTATTTATTTCCGGATTTCCGGCATTTTGCGGCAACAAGTTCAGCTATACCTGCTGACTACCAGCCGTATTAGTTCAGTAAGTCTAACTTCATTGATATCCTTTAAGCATACGACATAAAATTTATCATCGGAGAGTGAGATAACGCCCCAGTTAATCTTTTCACCACAACCCTGGAGAACCTTAAAAAAAATCTTCCGTACCCGGGTAATTATTTCTTTTTGAGGGGAAGGTTGCCGGTTTATATATTCCTCGACTTTTTTATCCATTCTTAAATTTTACCATGATTACCACACATTTTATGAAGGGCATTATAACAGGGAAAACCCTTTTCAAGCCTTAACACCCTGGGAAAATTCGGGTTGCCTTCGATTTTCTGTAGCCAGGCCTTTTTCATTTTATTTCGAAGTGTAATATTTTTTATCATGTACACAAAAAATTTTGTTTCCATTGACCCATCTTGCGTTTTCTTTTTCAAGCAATTTTCTAATTCCGAAATCCCTGATAAATTCCAGGTTATCTATCTCGCTCATACCATATTTTGTCCTGTATCGTTTATCCAACTGTTTTAATCGCTGACAGGGAAAAACTTTATAATTAAAACAAAAGCCCTTAGTTCTTTCTTCACATGCACGTAACCGGCAATTCACGCGGCTTACAGGATCTCCAACTCTAATATCTGCACAACCTTTACACTTATTTTTAGGATGAAGAAAAGCCCGGCAAACAGCACAATTCATACCGCAGGGCGTAATGTGGTTTTTGGTGACTGGTTTTTGCATTAAAGCAATGTTAAAAATTCCAAGGATCACATTATTTTTATAAAAATCTCATGTTAAATAGGGTTCCCACCTGCACTTCTATGGTAAAAATAATAATCCTTTTTTTTAAGAGTTCATTCAGTCCCTTATCAGTTAACTATTATATATCGGGTGCTTTCAAGACAGATTGTTCAATCATCTTTACATTTGAGATTTGCTCTTTATCGATAAAATAGGATATAAGTGTGAACAGCATGTATGGGATAAGGATAACCAGGGCCTTTAGCCGTGGACTTGTTTGGATGATGGGTGGCTCAGGGACAAGCATTACAAAGCTGAAATAGAGGATCATTAGCAATCCCAAAATGAATAGCCGGCCATTTTTTAGTTTGAGATTCTTATCAGAATACAAAATGAAAATGGTTATAATAATAAAAATTACTTCAGTAAGAAATGAAAATACAGGATAATCCCAAAGACCAAGTCCTACTTTGTAACGATCAAAAATCAGGGGCATGTTGTCTTTTTGAAAAATAAAATCGATGACCCAATGTGAAAGCAAGGCCCCGGAAAGTACAAGCCCCCAAATACGGTCTTTTAATTTCCGGAAAATCAGGAATACGGCAATTGCAAAAATCATGTTCATCAGCAACGAATGAGAATACGGAAGGTATTCAATGGCTGTCCGGTAGAAAGGATTTATCCCGCCAACATAGGATATTCTTTCCACTCCCGGAAGGATCAGAATGAAAGCCAGCAGGTCGGAAAACTGAACTGCCAGGAACATGATCCATAAAGGGATTTGTTTATTTTTTTTCTTAAGGGCGAATGCCACACCATAGTGACCTATATACATATTCTAAAAAATTTATTTACTATCGACAAAACCAGTTCCAGAGGAAGGATCTGATATAAATTATCACTGGGTCATGATTTAAGCAGCCTGTAAAAACCTGGAGTAATTTATTATTAAAAAGTCAGATAATCAATAAAGCCGGTTAAGCCTTATGAAGTTAAAAACGAAAATTGACTGAAAGCCTACTATTATTTTAGGGGATAACAATCGTTTCGCAAAAATCGATCACGGACTTTTATGACATGATGGTAAGCATATCATAAACATTGAATATCCAATATCCTTAAGGGATTAGCCTGCCCTGCTGGCTGGCCCAGCGCTAAAGTCCGCCACTGGCGGGCTTTTTCCGGGTAGAGCGGTTCGTTACCTCCCCGCTCCCCCACAGACCCGTACGAGCGGCTTTCCCGCATACGGTTCCTCTGGTTTACGGCTTCGCTAAAAGATAGCTGTGATAGATCTTAGGTCTGAGTAGGGGTATCCATTCCGTGATCAGTCTCGCACACTGCTCCCAGTTTGCTCCCTTCCTACCGCCCCTCCGGTTCAACCAGTATTGAAGCAGTCGTTTCACTTTTTCATAATACACTCTGATCATCCTTTCATTAAAGGTGATACCATAATACTCATAATGACCCCTCAACTTTTGATTCACACTCTTGATCAGCTCCCTCACCCTTTGGTGCCGGTTATTCCGCAGCCACTCGTTCATTCGTTTCAGTGAGGCCCGGAACTTCTTACTGCTTGTCTTGCGCTTGAGGATACTTTTACCCTTGCGACTTTCCCCCATATAGTGGGTAAAGCCCAGAAAGTCAAACGGGCTCGCTTTTCCACCTTCCTTCCCATCTAACTCAATAAGCCTGGTCTTCTCCGGATGCAGAGTAAGTCCATACTTTCCCAAACGCTTAGGAAGCACTTCCATTACCCGCTTTGCATCTTCCTTCCGGGTGAACCCCAACAGGAAATCGTCTGCAAAGCGTATCAGGAAACTCTCCCCTTTGAGCAGCGGCTGAATCTGTTCGATGAACCATTCATCCAACACATAATGAAGATAAATGTTGCTTAACAACGGTGAAACGCTTCCTCCTTGTGGAGTTCCCTCTTTCGGGTAACTCATCTGCCCCTCTTCCAGTATCCCCGCTTTCAGCCATTTGTCTATCATCTTCCTGATCACCCCATCTTTTATCCTGCGATCAAGAAATTCCCGCAGGCACTGGTGGTTGATACTCCCAAAGTAGTTCTTCATGTCTGCGTCGATAATGTATCGCTTCCCTTTAAAACTAACTTCATGGAACAACTTCTCCAATGCCTGATGCTGGGATTTACCCGGTCTGAACCCATACGAGCTTTCGTAGAATACCTGCTCATAAACCGGTGTCAGCACCCGGTTGACTGCTGTTTGCAGCAACTTGTCTTCCACCGTGGGCAATCCAAGCGGCCGCAGCTTCCCATCTCCTTTGGGTATATAAACCCGCCGGATGGCCGGCGCCTTATATCGACCGCTCTTGAATGCCGTCAGTAATTCCGGTATCCTCTTCCAGCGCTTTTCATTGTACTCATACCATGACTCCCGGTCCACTCCGCTTGCTCCTTTTTTGTTCAGCATGTCGAAGCTTTCTTCGAGCCATCTCCGGTCAATGAATTGGTGCAGATTCGTCAGGGCTTCCCCTGCGTTCTTCCTTGATCTTTCCGCTATCTGCATTTCTACTGTTGACAATCTTTCCATGTCTCTGGTACTGGTTTTGTTCCTAAAATGCAGTTCCGTATCCAGACATCCCCCTTCCTTACTCGGTGGCTTTCCTGGTGCAGATTTCCCACCTTTCCATCAGTACTATGAGGATGTTAAGACTGCCTTCGCTCTTTTCTTTGCCTTCGGTTTCCCTCGGTTCAGATACCTTCGGGTCTGCCGCTTATTCTTCGCTCCGGTACAGGGGGACAGACTTCCCTGACCGAATCGGGCTTTGTTCTACCGGCTGCCCTATTCCGGTTTCTTCCTTAGGAAGCGTGAGGCTCTCCCGTGTTTCCGTGCAACCCTTTTCTGCCTTTGATCCAGTCTCAGACCCCGGCCGAACCTTATGCGCTCGTCACTATCGCGCCCTCGGTGTTGTCCCAGCCGCGTTAAAAACTAAGACTTCAGCATTGACGACCATTTCGAGGCTCAATCCTGGACCTTTAGCAGTCGTGGTTTACGCTTCATGCCAGCTTCTCAACTGACTATGCAAAACTTACTTCTGGTGGCTGACTAAACCTTTCCGGGTAGGATTTAATCGAACCGTATGTTCAATGATTACCTACAGGGTTGCTTCGAAGTGTTTCATTATACTCAAGTGTAAGTCCTCACTTCACGGACTTTCACGGCGCAATAACACTCGGTCCTCTCTCATTTCCTTTTACCTGTACGCCAGGTTCACATTCCCGTCGGAAGCTTCCACGATCACCTGAATACCTCCCCCGTTTATCTGCCCCTGGATGGATTTTTCTTCTGATTTACCGGTAAAATTAACGAGCGGTACATTTATGGATTCGCCATGAATATTGAGATCAAGTCCCAGGTGGTCTGGCAAAGTAAGGTCAATATTCCCGCCGCTGGTCCTCACTGAGAGCTTATCCTTAAGGCTAACTACATTCCCTGTGATATTCCCGTCAGAGGTAACAGCAGTAAGGGAACCGGAAAAATCCTGGAATGTGATATGCCCGTCGGAGGTCCTGGCCGATGCGGATCCGGTAACCTGGTTCAATTTTATGCTCCCATCACTGGTAACGGATTGTACATCCCCCGTTATGACATTCAGTGATATGTTGCCATCGCTGGTCCCTGACTGGACATTCCCTTTTATATGGCCCAGCGATATATTCCCGTCGCTGGTATGTACATTCACATCGCCGTCGATATCTTCCAGGGAAACATTTCCGTCAGAAGTGATGCCCGTTGTTCTCCCCCTGATACTGCTGATCGAAACATTGCCGTCGCTTGTCTTGCATTCCTGTTCGGAAGTCAATCCTTCCAGCGTAATATTTCCGTCGGAGGTATGTAATGTGCAGGCTGTAGCAACAGGCACGACAATATTGAAACCCACATCGATCTGGTTGTTATTCCAGAAGGAATTTTTCCAATCATGAGTTACTGTGATTTCCAGGCTGTTTCCTGTATGGTTCACCTGTACGGTAACTTCCTTTTCAAGCTCCTGCCGGTCTATTTTCAATAATTTTCCGTTCTTTCTGGCAATGTAGTATACTTTGATTTCGTTCCCCGTACCCGGTTTGACAGTGACATTTCCGTCAGAGGTACCTATTTTCAGATAAGCCGGCGATGTCACCTGGTAGGTTTCAGAAAAAGAATAATCGAAATCCTGGCACCTCCCGGAAGGGATAAACAGTACAAATAAAGCAGCAACTGACAATAGAGTTTTCATGGTTATTTGTGGGTTATTGTTATAAAAAATAGACCATTAATATATGACGCTATTTAGTTTCCATTAGTTGCATTCAAATAGCGGAAATTTCCAATTAAAGGTAGTCAGTAAAAAATTAGGCATTTGTTGTGAATTCAGCCGCAGTATATAAGGATGGCCTCCCTCGGTTAGAGGTAACAAGTGATCGGTCATATTCTTTATCCGATTTGGCGACAAAGTGATAAAGTGATAAAGTGATAAAGTGATAGGGTGATAAGGTGATTTAAATCACTGTTCACTGATTACCAATTACTGGTCACTTATCACCTGTCACATTATTCATAATCCTTACGCATCCATTCAATTATAAAGGATTTACTTCTGTAATAAATGAGCATCCAGCATCCAGTCGGCAAGGCGGTTGGGCCATGTTTTCAGGGTTTTGAATTCTGACCGCTGTCCCATGTTGAAAGCATGAGTTCCCTGGGCGTAAATATGGGC
>JBJKSY010000564.1:0-6675 GCA_046703645.1 Cyclobacteriaceae bacterium | reverse complement strand
TTATATAATGTCAGCTCAACCTTCTTGGGATCTACCAGAACGAATTTCAGTTGTGAAGGGTGTTTCTTATAAAGCAGCGAGGCCAGGATCACATTGATCCCAACGGATTTCCCCTGACCGGTAGCCCCGGCGATCAGCAGGTGCGGCATGCGAGTGAGATCGGTCAGGTAAACTTCGTTGGAAATCGTACGTCCCAGAACTATCGGCAGATCCATGTCACTTTTTGTGAATTTCTCGGTTGCCAGCACGGAGCGGATCGAAACCAGTTGTTTATTTTTATTCGGTACTTCAATCCCAATAGTCCCCTTGCCGGGAATGGGAGCGATAATCCTGATCCCCAAAGCGGCAAGACTCAAGGCTATATCATCTTCAAGGTTTTTGATCTTAGAGATCTTGACCCCGGCGTCGGGCACGATCTCATATAGTGTTACAGTCGGGCCGATGGTTGCCTTGATGTTGGAAATCCCTATCTTGAAATTTATGAGTGTCTCAACGATCTTATCCTTGTTCTGTTCCAGTTCCTCCTTGGTAACCTGCCCGCTCCTTGCCTCATATTCATTCAGCAGGGTAAGAGTCGGAAATTTATAGGAGCTTAGATCGAGTGTGGGATCATAACTCTCCATTTTATCCGAAATAACCTCCTGTTCATCGAGTTCTTCCACTGTAAACCCCGGCTCCGCCTTATCGTTGTCGGAATGGTTCGACCCATTGTTTTTCCTGCCGTTATTATTTCCGGGTTTCATGGAAGTTTCAGTTTCATTCTTATCCGTGATATTAATTGAGTCGAGTGAAAGTTCCGTTTCAGGAGATATTTCATCGACAGGTATTCCGGGGTCCATTTCTAATTTTTCTTCGGGCAGGTGCATCTCCTCCATAAATGTTTCACCGGATAAATCCCCTGCTTCAATTTCAGCCTCCGGCTTTTTAAAATTTCTGTTAAAGGAGATAAGTTCCGTAACATTGAAGTAGTAAATGATAAAAACCAAAAGGGTAATTAACAGGAACAGGTAGGTTCCCCATCCCAGCAGCGAATGGAATAATATAGCAAGTTCGTACCCAAGTCCGCCGGAAAGCATGGAAGAAACCGTAAGATCTTCGAGGTTAAGCGTGGAATAGCCGAAAAGCAGGCTGAACCAGAAAATGGCAAAAAAGCTGAATAGGAAAAATGTATATGAAGAAATAAGCACTTTCTTAGTCACCCATTTGAACCCTATAATGAATAAAAGCGGCGGAATGAAAAATGCTGAAATACCGAACCAGCGAAATATAAAATAATAACCTCCGATCGCCCCCATTACCCCCAGCCAGTTCTTTGCTTCCAGTCCGGATTCCTTCAACCCGGTTGTAAAAAAGGCCTCAACCACACTCTGGTCGGCATTTCCTGAAATCAGGTATGAAATAAATGCCACCATAAGGAAGACGGATAACCCGATAAGGAAAAATCCGAGGGAAATAACAAACCTCCTGTCTTTTAAAAAAGACAGGCTGAACTTGAATTTGGGTTTGTCAGCTTTCTTTAAAGTATTGGATTTATAAGTGTTTTTTGCGGCCATTGTTCACAAAACTACTAAAAATTATTTCGCCCGGCTATTCCTGCCGGCTTCTGAGACTTCAATTCCATATAATTCATTAATTTGCATGGTAATTTATAAGAAACCTGTTGATTTTTCGCGCCAGAGAAGGTCCCTGGTAAATAAATCCTGTGTATACCTGGA
Source organism: Cyclobacteriaceae bacterium (assembly GCA_046703645.1). Classification (GTDB taxonomy): domain Bacteria; phylum Bacteroidota; class Bacteroidia; order Cytophagales; family Cyclobacteriaceae; genus DATDPY01. Next base: position 4,960 of record JBJKSY010000564.1, on the reverse strand, counting down.
TAAGATCGGCGCCGGCTTTTAACATTTCACCGGCGTCTTCCGGTCCCATAATTCCACCCACACCGATGATCACAAAATCATGGCCAAGCATGTTCCTGAGAAAGTGAACGATGTTTCTGGCCCTGCTTTGCAGCGGTTTTCCGCTAAGGCCTCCGTTCCCGGCATTCTTTATGGTTGCCTGACCTGATAAAAGTCCTTCTCTTGAAAGTGTTGTGTTTGATGCGATAATTCCGGTTAAGGGTATTTTCATTACAATTTCTGCAATATCCTTAAGCTGTGTCTCATTCAGATCAGGTGCGATCTTGACCAATAAAGGTTTCCCTTTCCTTCGTGCATTTTCCTCCTGAACAGCCCGGAGAATTTTCCCAAGAGGTTCTTTTTCCTGGAGTTCTCTTAGACCAGGTGTATTGGGTGAGCTTACATTCACCACGAAATAATCCACCTGGTCATACAATGCCTCCATACATTTTACATAATCATTAACGGCTAGATCGTTGGGAGTTACCTTGTTCTTCCCGATATTACCGCCGATAATGATGGAGGACTTTCGGGAATTCAATCTTCCTGTGATCACTTCCGCTCCTGCATTATTGAAACCCATCCTGTTAATTAAAGCCTTGTCCTTTTTTAACCGGAACAGCCGGGGTTTCGGATTTCCGGGTTGAGGCAAAGGTGTTACAGTCCCGATTTCCACGAACCCGAAACCGAATGCCGAAAGGCCGTCTGACATTTCACCGTTTTTATCGAATCCGGCTGCAATTCCCAACGGGTTTTTAAAGTTCAGTCCCATCACCTTTCTCTCAAGGGCAGGGTGTTCCATATCAAAGAACTTCCGGATGATCGTGGAAGACAATTTATTGGATTGTATGAGCACAATAAACTTACTGACAAACCCATGGACCCATTCCGGGTCAAACAGGAATAGAAATGGCCTGATAAGAAATCGATACAATCTTTAAAATTTTTGCAAATTTAGAATTAACCGGGTTTTTAACAGTTAAAATTCAGAAATAAAAAGTTCAAATAAAAAGCCGGAGAATTCCCGGCTGCCGGTTGTTTCAACTAAATTCAGCTTCGTGGATGGTAATCCTGGATCACCTGTTTCAAATATTCACGGTCGAGGTGAGTGTAGATTTCCGTTGTGGTGATCGATTCATGTCCCAGCATTTCCTGTACAGCCCTCAGGTCCGCCCCTCCTTCAATCAGGTGCGTGGCAAAGGAATGCCTGAATGTATGCGGGCTTATATCTTTCTTCAGCCCGGTCTTTGCAGCCAGATCCTTGATCACTGTAAAAACTGTAACTCTCGAAAGGTTCCTGCCCCATCGGTTCAGGAAAACGAAATTTTCATACCCAGGTTTTACCGGAATATGGACTCTTACTTCTTTCACATAAATCCTGACATACTTCAAGGCTTCCCTCCCGATAGGCACCAGCCTTTCCTTGCTGCCTTTCCCGAATACCCGTAAAAATCCAATATCGAAATATACATTGTTAAGCTTGAGGGCAGTCAGTTCCGAAACGCGCAATCCCGAGCTGTAGAGGGTTTCAAGCATGGCACGGTTTCTCATTCCTTCGGGCGTTGAAAGATCGATAGCAGAAAAAAGACCGTCGATTTCCACCACACTCAGCACATCAGGTAATTTTCTGCCGATCTTGGGGCCTTCGACAAGGTGGGACGGATCGTCATTGATAATTTCTTCCTGCAGGAGGTATTTGAAAAATGCCTTGATGCCCGACAACACTCTGGCCTGAGTATACGGGGTCATGCCCAGTTTACCCACCCAAACCAGGAATTCCTGAATATTTCTTGTGCTGAATGATGTCGGCAACAATTCCGGATTGGAGATTTCTGTAAACTGTTTTAGCTTTACTACATCATGAACATAAGCAGCTACGGAATTTTCGGAAAGCGATCTTTCCAGCCGCAGATAGTTCTGAAACTGATGTATGTAATAATCCCAGTTCATCAACGGTAAGATAAACAAAAATCCTAATGAAAATCCTAATTATCAACGGCCCCAACCTAAACCTGTTAGGCAAACGGGAAACAGAAATATATGGCACCGACTCCTTTGAAGAATATTTTGACAGCATAAAAGCTCTTTATCCCCAGATCGACCTTGGGTATTCACAATCCAATTCTGAAGGGGCGATCATCGACATCCTGCAAAAGGAAGGATTCTCCTGCGACGGGATCATTCTGAATGCGGGAGCCTATACTCATACTTCCGTAGCAATTGCGGATGCCATTTCCAGCATCCCTGCAAGGGTCATAGAAGTCCATATTTCCAATGTTTATCACAGGGAGGAATTCCGCCATAAAAGCTTCCTGGCCTCCCGGTGTATCGGGGTGATTGCAGGCTTTGGGCTCGACAGTTACAGGATGGCGCTGGAATACTTTGTGAATATTCATAAGGAAAACTGAAACATTAGCTGAATTTTATGATTAGTTTCAGGGAGATCATCTCGGTTACTTTAATCCTTTTTTCCATTATCGATGTACTTGGGTCCATCCCGATCGTCATTGATCTCAAAAAAAAGGAAGGGAATATCCAGGCAGGCAAGGCAACGCTCATTTCCGGTCTCATAATGATACTTTTCCTCATGGTAGGGGAGTCAATCCTGAAATTATTCGGAATCGATGTTGAATCATTTGCCATTGCAGGTGCCATCATCATTTTATTCATAGGCTTTGAAATGATCCTGGGGATTACCTTTTTCAGGCAGGATCCCAGCGATAAATCCGGGTCCTCAGTTGTTCCGCTTGCCTTCCCCCTGATCGCAGGAGCCGGTACATTGACCACCATTATTTCGTTGCGTGCCGAATTTGCCAAGATCAATATCCTGGCAGGTATCCTTATAAACCTCGTTTTTGTTTACCTGGTTCTCCGGTCATCCGGCTGGCTTGAAAAAAAAATAGGTCAGGCAGGTTTCAACATTCTCCGGAAAGTTACGGGCATAATCCTGCTTTCCATTGCCATTAAACTGATCAAGACCAACCTGACGTTATGAAGCAAATCATTGTTTATACCGATGGTTCTTCACGCGGCAATCCCGGGCCCGGTGGATTGGGCGTAATTATGAAATCAGGGAAGTTGCGAAAAGAGATAAGCCAGGGATTCAGGCTCACCACCAATAACCGTATGGAACTGATGGCGGTAATTGTAGCCCTCGAAGCAATCAAGTCCGATGGTTATGAAATAATTATTCATTCCGATTCAAAGTATGTGGTAGATGCTGTTCGTGAAGGATGGGTATGGGCCTGGGAGAAAAAAGGGTTCAAAAACAAAAAAAATCCCGATCTCTGGAAACGGTTTCTCCCCCTTTTCAGGAAATATAAAATTAAATTCAAATGGGTGAAAGGCCATGCAGGTAACCCTGAAAATGAAAGATGCGATGAATTGGCTGTAAAAGCAGCCGGCGAGCCCCACCTCAGGGAAGATACAGGATATGTGCCCGACATGTAATGGCAAATAATTATTTCAGATTCAAACGATTTACCGTTTACCAGAAGCATTGTTCCATGAAGGTTAACACCGATTCTTGTATTTTCGGCGCCCTCGTCAAGGCAAATAATCCCCTCAGCGTTCTTGATATAGGTACGGGAACAGGATTACTCGCACTTATGCTCGCCCAGCGTTTTGAAAATGCATGCATCGAAGCGATTGAGCCTGACCGGAATTCCTTCCGGCAAGCGGAAGAAAATTTCCTGAACAGCCCCTGGAAAAACCGCATTCAACTCTACAGGGAAGATATCCATAAGTTTTCTGAAAATTCATTGAACCGGTACGACATGGTTTTATGCAATCCTCCGTGGTATTACAAGCATAAAATCTCCCCATATCCGGGAAGGAACACGGCGAAGCACCAGGATACCCTTAATTGGGAAATACTTGCAGGGGCGGTTGATAGGATTATTGCCGACCAGGGTATTTTTTACATCCTGCTTCCCTTGTCGATGATTTCTGAATTTTTCAAAGTGATTAACCGCTATCATCTATACCCGGGGTTAAAACATTTCATTCAATCTGGGCAAAATCATCCCCCGGAAAGAATAATTGCCGGATTCGGCAGGAAACCCGGACCGGTAAAGGAGTCCACATTGACTATCCTGGATGAAACAGGAAATTATACTTCCCAGTTCAGGGAACTCTTAAAGGATTTTTACCTTGCATTTTAAACTTGACAAAACACTTCTGAACTCCCGTTCATTAATTCCAGGCGTATAATTGCCATCGTAATTATCCGGTATCGATTGTGGAATGTTTAACCGGAAGATTTTTTCAATTAAATTTTGTCCGTTTACAGGTTTTTCTGGATATTAATCGGATATTCCGGACTTTGGATTAGAAGTCCCGGGAATTGCCCGGGACCGGAAATCTGCGGGGAAATATTTAGATATATAAAATGTAACTTTATCTTCTTTTTAATGCGGGTTCCACTGAAGTAATATTATCCGGATAAATGGAAATCCCGGATTACAATTTTAAACTAAATAAATTATGAGGGTCCTGTCAAATGAAAACTTTACTGCTCAGCCAGGCTCCTGCACCATCGATTAGTTTGGGCTATGAATGAAGAAATACTGAAGTCCCTTACCATCCTCCTTGCCATAGTATCAAAACAGGATAATGTCGTATCGGAAACAGAAAGAAACTACGTCATCAATCTACTTCGCCAGGATCTAGACCCGGAATCTTTAAATGAATACATCGGATTATTTGACCAGCTCACGAACTTCTCGGCGCAGGATCTACTCGGGGCAAAAGAGGATCTTGAACGACCCTTATCAGTAAAAGAGACTGTACAAACCCTGGCTATCTGCAACAAGATCAATAAAACTCTCGAGCAAAAACAAAAAATTTTCCTGGTAATCAAGATCCTTCAACTGATCGCCGTTGACAGCCGGTACACCGCCCAGAAAAAACAGATAATTGAAACCATATCGGCGGTTTTCAA
>JBJKSY010000563.1:0-3146 GCA_046703645.1 Cyclobacteriaceae bacterium | reverse complement strand
GGAACGGCGTAAACCTGATCATTCCCAGGATTATTTCTCATGGGATAGATTCATTCAGCTCGGGCCATTATAATTTCAGGACCATTGGGCTCGAATTCTTTTTTTCAGCCCTGATGATCTTTGTTTTTACCTACCTGCAAAGTATTATACAGACCTATGCTTCGGAAAAAGTAGCCTTTGATCTTCGGACCAGGCTGTCTGATAAGATCTCCCGGCAGAGTTATTCTTTCATTCAGACATCCAGTCCCTCGAGGCTGCTGACCAATCTTACATCAGATATCGATTCGGTTAAAATGTTTGTTGCACAGGCGGTATCCACCATAACATCATCACTGTTTATAATCCTGGGTGTAAGTGTCCTGCTTGTAAATATGAACTCTAAGCTGGCAATCCCGGTGCTTGCCATCATTCCCTTAATTGTCCTGACATTTGCATTGATACTGAGAAAGGTCAGGGTGCTGTTTAAAAAGAGCCGTGAGGTGATCGACTGGCTGAACAGGGTCATTAATGAAAGCATCATGGGTTCAGCCATAATACGCGTTATAAATTCACAGCTGCAGGAATACCAGAAATTCCTGAAAGCAAATTCAAGGGCAAAAAGCCTGGGAATATCCATTCTTACACTTTTTGCTACCCTTATCCCGATGATCACATTTTTTGCCAACCTTGCAACCCTCGCCATCCTGGCGCTGGGAGGGCATTTTGTGATCACGGGCAGACTGACACTCGGGAATTTTGCTGCTTTCAACAGTTACCTGGCCATGCTCATATTTCCTTTGATCATTATCGGCTTCATGAGCAATGTAATTGCCCTGGCATCGGCTTCCTACGAACGCATCAGCCGGATACTCAATGCCCCTCCTTCCCTGATGGATGGGGAGGTATCGAAAGAAATTTCAGGAAATATTACCTTCAAAGATGTCAGCGTATTTTACGGCCAGAAACCTGCGCTGAAGAATATTTCATTGACCGTCGGCGCAGGTACGAAAACCGCCATCATAGGACCTACGGCGGCCGGGAAAAGCCAGCTTTTATTCCTGCTGACCGGACTGATCCGCCCATCATCAGGAATTATTGAGGTGGATGGAACAGGACTTGAGGACTATAACCGGGAATCATTGCATAACCAGCTTGGCTTTGTATTCCAGGACAGTGTGATATTCAATCTCAGCCTTCGGGAGAATATTGCTTTCAATGAAAATGTAACGGAAGAAGCACTTGAAAAGGCATTAGTTACGGCGGAATTAAAGGAATTTGTCGAAACGCTTCCCGATAAGCTGGATAATCTGGTTTCGGAACGCGGGACCAGCCTGTCGGGGGGACAAAAACAGCGTATCATGCTGGCAAGGGCGCTTGCCCTCAACCCGAAAATATTGTTGCTTGATGATTTTACGGCCAGGGTGGACCAGCAAACCGAAGAGAAAATCCTGGCGAACGTGCTTGAGAACTATCCCGATATTACCCTGCTATCCGTAACACAGAAAATTTCATCGGTGAGGAATTTCGACAAGATCATTCTTATTATGGAGGGTGAACTTATTGCATCCGGGACTCATGAAGAATTAATGGAGCAGTGCCCGGAATATATTCAGATCTATAACTCACAGCGAAGCACCAGTCATTATGAATTATAACCTGAATACACTGCTCGACGAAAGCGAAAAGAAAAATTCGCTGCTGAAGACTTTGCGAAGCCTGATCGTATACATGGTCGGTGAACAATCGACTCTTGTAAGGGCCTTTATTGCCATGATCATTACCGCCATTCTCAACCTTATCGGCCCGGTATTGATTGGATATACGGTTGACCATTATATTCAAAAAGGTAATTACCATGGCGTGTTCGTATTCTCCGGGATCCTGCTGGTGTCGTATATCATTGCCCTTGCAGCCGGCTATATCCAGACCAAACTGATGGGAACAGTCGGCCAGCGAATGCTCTTCAACCTCCGGAATGCCGTATTCAATAAGCTCCAGGAGCTGCCCCTCGACTTTTTTAACCAGAATAAGGCCGGGGATCTCATTTCGAGGATCAATAACGATACGGATAAGATCAACCAGTTCTTCTCCCAATCCCTGATGCAATTTCTCAGGTTCATCCTGGTAATGGTGGGAGCGGGGATTTTCCTTGTCTCCATCAACCTCCGGCTAGGGCTGGCCGCACTGGCACCTGCGCTTTTCATCTGGCTGTTTACCCGTTTTGTGTCGCCATGGGTGAAAAAGCAAAATGCCATCAGCCTTAAGAGCGTAGGCTTGCTGAGTTCGGAAGTACAGGAAAGCCTGAACAATTTTAACGTGATCGTTGCCTTTAACCGCAGGGATTACTTCCGCGAACGGTTTAATACTGCGAACAGGAATAATTACCAGACGGCAGTCAGGGCCGGGGTCGCCAATAATATGCTGCTCCCCGTTTACACTTTCTTTTCCAATATCGGCCAGCTCATCGTGCTGACCTTTGGTATTTACCTGATAAGCGCCGGGGAATTTACCGTAGGCCTCCTGATCAGTTTCCTGGCATATATATTGAGTTTTTACAATCCCCTGCGGCAGCTTGCTTCTCTCTGGGCCAATTTCCAGGTGGCGATGGCAGGCTGGGACAGGATATTGAAAATCCTTAACCTTGATAATGACCTGGATGTGATTGAAGATACTGCTCCTGAAAATCCCGGGAGACTGCTTTCCTTTGAAGATGTATCCTTTACCTATCCCAACGGCAAAGAGGTTTTGCATCATATCAGCTTCAATCTTGAGAAAGGGAAATCCTATGCTTTTGTGGGGCCTACGGGTGGCGGGAAGACCACCACGGCTTCCCTGATCGCGAGGCTATACGATCCTACCCAAGGGAAGGTCATCCTGAATGGCAGGGACATCAGGTCGTATTCTCCTGATGAACGTGTACGGAAAATAGGCTTTATCCTGCAGGATCCGTTTCTGTTCAGCGGAACGGTTCGTGAAAATATCCTTTATGGAAATGAAGAACTTTCCGGACATTCCAGCGATGAACTGGCGAAAATAATTGAGGAGGCCGGACTGGGATCCTTGTTGTCAAGGTTCGACGAGGGTCTCGATACGAAAATTGAACTCAGCGGCGACGGAATCAGTCTGGGGCAGAAGCAACTGATCGCTTTTATACGGGCCGTATTGCG
>JBJKSY010000562.1:0-2912 GCA_046703645.1 Cyclobacteriaceae bacterium | reverse complement strand
GAAGCGTGGTGGTCCCCGGATTTGATAAGGGGTTAAATGCTGACCCGGGTAGTGATATGGTATATATCCATAAGATCCCAATCACGGATGTTAACGGTTCGCCCACAGTTTACAATACCGACTATCCGAATCCTGTAATAGTAAAATCCGACAGTACGGGAAGTGTGTGGGCCGTTGTCGGATTCGATATAAATTTAAAGATTTATTTGAGCGTCTATTACCGGCTTATCGGATTCACATTCACTAAAACTTCTCCATGAAATAATTTACAGCTTGTAATCAGGCATCTCCGGCGTTGATTTTTTCAAGAGAATTATAAGCTTCCATCCATTCGATTTCGGATTTGTCGATCTTTTGATTTACGGATTCAAGTGAAGCCAGGATTTCGGAAAGTTTATCAGGGTTAGAATAAATATCGGGTAACTCCAGTTTTGTTTCCAGTAAATCCTTATCCTTTTTCAATAATTCCAGGTTTGCATCTATATCCTGAATGCTTTTCTTCAGGTTTTTGATTTTCTTCTGGATTTCGGAGGAAGGATTGGATTTTTTCTGTTGCGTTTTTTTATTCTTAACGGATGTTTTATTCGCATTTCCTCCGGAAACTTGTTGTTTTAGCTTCTGCGAATAAAGGTATTCGGATAATTTGCCGGGGTATTCCTTGATCTTGTGATTTTCGATATACCATATTTTATTGCAAACCTCCTCTACAAATTGCCTGTCATGGGAAACCAGGACAAGGGTCCCTTCATAATCCTGCAGCGCTTTTTTCAGTATGCCGATCGAATAAAAATCAAGGTGATTGGTGGGCTCATCAAGTAATAAAAAGTTTGCTTCACTGATAATGGATTTTGCAAGGGCTACCCTGGCTTTTTCACCTCCGGAAAGTACTTTGATCTTTTTATAAATATCATCACCGGTGAATAAAAAGCAGCCCAGCAGGTTCCTCAGTTCATTTTCTGAACGCCCTGATCCTGACTGCATCAGTTCAGTAATAATATCATTATCAACATGTAATGATTCAAGCTGATGTTGTGCATAAAATGACATCCGTACATTATGACCTGCCCGTCTTTCTCCTGAGAATGTATCCGTATCCGCAATGATCCTGAGAAAGGTGGATTTACCTTTTCCATTGGCGCCTATTAAGGCAATTTTGTCTCCTCTTTCAATGAATGCATCCGTTTCAATAAATACATCGGACCCGTCATAATCCTTGGAGACCGATTTCAACGTCATTATCTGCCGCCCGGGTGCAACGCTTAACGAAAATTTAAAATTAATGGGTTGTGTTTCATCAATAACATCTTCAATCAGATCCAGCTTATCAAGGGCCTTGATCTTGGATTGTACCTGTCTTGCCTTGGTGGCTTTTGCCCGGAACTTATCGATGAATCTTTCGGTATCCTTGATCATTTTTTGCTGGTTCATAAAGGAATTTTTCTGAATTGTCTGTCGCAATTCTTTTTCGCCCCTGTAAAATGAATAATTGCCGGAATAAATATTTAGTTTTTTCTGACTTACTTCGATGGTTTTATCAATTATATTATCCAGGAACAATTGATCATGCGATACAATCATAACAGAATCCCTGTAATCCTTGAGATAGCTTTCAAGCCATTGAATGGAAGGCATATCAAGATGATTGGTTGGCTCATCGAGGAGAAGCAGCCTTGGTTTTTCGAGCAATATTTTCGATAGCATGACCCGCATACGCCAGCCGCCGGAAAATTCATTCAGCGGCCGGTAAAGATCTGATGTGGAAAATCCGACCCCCTCGAGGATCTCCTGGGCTTTTGCATGAATCCGGTACCCTTCATGAATCTCATATTGATCCTGTAACTCGGCAAGCTCAGTGATCAGTTTTTCATCATGATCAAATACCATTTGCTCGGTAATCCTGGTTATTCTATGTTCAAGGCTGAGTATATCACTGAAAGCCTCCATGGCTATCTCGATGATCGGTAAATTACTTTCAACGGATAATAAATCCTGGTTCAGGTAACCGATTGTACAGTCATTGCTTTTAATGATATTTCCTTTATCGGGAATTGTTTCTCCGCTTATGATACGTAATAAGGTGGTTTTGCCGCTTCCGTTGAGACCAACCAGGCCTGCCTTTTCACCGTCGTTAATCTGAAGTGAAGTATTATCAAAAATAACGTGACTCCCTATATAATAGCTTAACCCGTTTATTGAAAGCATGGATATTGGATTGAATAGGCAAAATTGCAGAATAAAAAAAGTAATTGGTAATAACCGGGTGAAAATGAATTTTCAAATAATGGTGATTTCCCGCTCCAGTTCTATTCCGAATTTATTTTTTACGGAAAGAAATATGTCCTGTGAAAGATTAAATAATTCTTTTCCGGAAGCACCCCCGAGATTTACGATTACAAGAGGTTGTAATGGATGAACTCCTGCATTTCCTTTAATAAATCCTTTCCAGCCGCATTGATCGATAAGCCAGGCTGCGGGTATTTTATATTCATTTGGATTTAATTGAAAATAGGGCACAGCAGGGGATGAATTTTTTAATCGTAAGAAATATTCTGAATTCACCACAGGATTTTTAAAAAAACTTCCGGCATTTCCCTGAATGGCAGGATCCGGAAGTTTGGCTTGCCTGATTTTGGTAACAAGGTCACAGATAAGCCGGGCTGATAAGGTAGGTTTTCCCAATTGGTCCAGTCTGTTTTGAATATCCTTGTACGATGTGTTATAAACCGGTGTCTTATTCAATCTGAATATAATACTCAGAATTATATAATTGTTTTTTCTTACATGGTTGAACACGCTGTCCCTGTAGGCAAACCGGCATTCATCGCTGGATAAGTGAAAAAATTCACCGCTCTGCATATCAATGCCTTCAACCTCTGCGATAAAGTCCTTTACTTCAATACCATAGGCTCCGA
>JBJKSY010000561.1:0-4743 GCA_046703645.1 Cyclobacteriaceae bacterium | reverse complement strand
CCAGGTTAAAGATCCTTGATATGCTCAAGGAACATATCAATGCAACCATCTACAATAACCAGTTTGCCAGAATGCCCCTCCAGGAAGCCGTCAGCCTTGTATGGTCCTTCCTTCACGGGCTTGCCAGTTTTTCCATGAAAGATCAGCTATCCTATATACCCAGGGATGAATACACCGATCATGTCGACGTTCTTATTAACCGGTTCTACAGCAACCTGAAAGGAAATTACTGAATCTTAAGAATGTCTTTTATATTTTCAGTATTTCCGGAGCTGGTTTAACTCGACATTTCTCCCTGAACCGAAAGTTATGAAGTACAATGTACCTAAAGTATTACTTCAAGCAATTTTCCGGTTTCAGACAGATTTTAATCTCATAACCGGCTGATTCATAACAGGAATGCAGAAATTCTTTTCCCCTACCCTATGAATATTTTCAGTAAATCTGATAATAAATCAGGACTCATGTATCCGTGAGTAAACGATATGCATGTCATATAATAAATGGATCAGCAGAGAATTTATATCGTTATAGTGCATTATTAGGCTGATGCTTGATGATATTATAATTACATTTTAATAGATAATATCCCAACAAAATGTAATATAAGTACCGTAGAATTATTGCGACTAAAAGCGGCTTTGCCCAATGATTTAAGGTTTTGAAATAATTATGATCTGCCGGATTGGCTACTTATCGAGGACCTCCCAGGTATGATCGGCAAGCAGCTTTACCTTATTCAGATACTTTTTATAGGGCATTTTCCTGCCCCACTCTTTAGGACCGATCATGGAAAGTATGTGGTCCCCATCCTCTTTAAGGTAAAGGTAATATTCCTGGCTGATGATAGGTTCGAAGCCCATTTGTGCCATATAGATCTTTTCGGATACTTCAATTCTCTTTCTGATATCCCTTGCCTGGGATGCAAGGACCTTCATTTGTTCGAACAATTGTGACATTTGCCGGGAAGTTTGTTCCCGCATGGCAGTCAAAGCCCTTCCTTTGGTTTTTCCCAGGTCTTCAGGTTTGATTACGGCACTGCCGACTGTATGGGGAAAGTTCATCAAACCCGGGTTTTCCGGTATATCCGGATCGGGTTTTTTTTCTGAAAATCCCTGCTTGTCGGGCTTATTATCTTTATTCACTTTCAAGACCGCTTAGGATTGGGGTTTAACGGGCTTTTCGTGTGTTGAGTCCCTGATTTCAATAGAATCTTTATAGATAGTATTTTTCTTCTTAAAGCCCGGGCTGCCGGGGAAGGTAGTACGGCGTGCAAAATCGTATATAAAAAAGGCCATTAACAGAAAGAATAATCCGCTGAGAATAAGGAAAATAACTTTTGATCTTTTCATAATAACTTTATATATCCTATTTCCTGACAATCTTAAATTCAACCCTTCTGTTCAACCTCCTGGTTGCTTCCGTAGCGTTACTTGCAATAGGATGGGCGCTGCCATATCCCTTACCGGTCATGCGTGAAGGATCAATTCCTTTTCTTATCAGGTAATCCATTACTGCCCTCACTCGTTTTTCCGATAAGATCAGGTTAAGACGGGGATCTCCCTGATTATCCGTGTATCCGCTCAGATCAATATTAATATCCGGATTTTCCTTCAGCATATCATAAACCAGGTTCAGTTCCGTATAGGAACTATCCAGCAATTCAGCCGTACTTTGCCTGAATAAAACATTTTCCAGTTTAAAGACCCTTCCCTCATCCAGCGGCTCGAGATAATAATCCCTGGCAAGATGCCTGTCAGGAAACATAGCCGTTGAAAGTTTTTCTTCAAGGTTCATAAATCCTTTGGCACTTATTTTAATGAGAAAATCCTTATTGGAAGCAATCTGGAGTGAAAAGGATCCTGTGGCAGGATTGGTCTTCACCTCTCCCAGCGGGGCGTTATTGGCCAGGTAAATATTGATAACTCCTTCCACCGGCAGATGATCCTTGGAACTCAGCACCTTGCCGGTAAGGAAATACTGATTGGAATCTGCCTTGAATTCGGTAAGTGTGTCGCGGCTAACGGCAGTTGCTGCCATTTGATTCACTAAAGAATCATTCGGAGCAATGGAAATATACCTTATGTCACCATAACCGTCGCTGTTCTGGGTTGAGCAGAAATAAGCCATATTGTGTTTTGCATCAAGGAAATAATATAATTCCCTCCCGTTACTGTTAATGAGATCTCCAAGGTTTTCCGGTTGTGTCCAGTTTCTCCAGGTATCGTCCAGTCGCCGTGCCATAAACAGGTCGAAACTGCCCAGGCCGCCATGCCCGTTGCTTGCGAAGAACAATGTTTTATTGTCCGGTGCGAGGTAGGGACTCATCTCTTCCATCGGGGTATTAATGACGGGTCCCAGATCCTGAATATCCGTCCACGAGCCGTCATGACGCCTGAAGCTCACATAGATGTCCTCAGCCCCCCTCGAATCATAGCTGGAAAGCGAAAAAACGATTATCTGGCCGTCTGCCGAAAGACTGGCATTCTGGAACTCGGTGTATTGTGTATAGTATTTGATTTCTACAGGCACCGGGAACGTCCAGCGGCCACCTGAATAATAGGATACTGAAATACCATGGGTGGCGGGAACACTTCCTGACGGATCATAGTGGCCACATAGATAGACACCTTTCCCGTTGTTAAAAAAACCAATTATAGCATTATATTCCCTGCTGTTCCATGGACTGCCTGCGTTTTTTGCCGGAAGCCAGTTTCCGCTCGAATCCTTTTCAGTATACCAGATATCTCCGGTGTCTCTTTTCCCCCCAATATTACCCGGGTCCTTGCTTCGGGTAAAATATAAAACCTTGCCGTCAGGACTGAGTACAGGATCCTGTTCATCATACGGAGAATTGACATTGGGACCTGCACTTTTAGAGGGACCAGCATATTTTTCCTGTGAATAAGAATCTGAAAAAACCGATAAAAACAAAATACATGAAACAAGAATAAATACAGTTCTCATGGCAAATGGTCATTCAATATCAAATCAGTGATCAAATTTCTCAAATATCCTGCAATAATAGGTCAATATTTAAAAATCAGGACAGGAATATCGGTATAATAGGCAAAATACCTTGTAATGCTTTTATGGAACATGTCTTCAATGAAATTCCGCTTCTTCTTTAATAAGGTAAGCAAATCAGTATTGTTTTCTGTCACGTATTCGCTGATGCCCTCATGCACTGATCCATTGAATGACTTATTGATAAAATTCACTCCCAGGGAATCGAAATATTTCGTCATTTCCAATCTCCTGGTCCGTTCATTTTCGTCAAGGGTTTTGTCAGGATTCTCGATGTGAAGCACTTCGACATTGGCATTCAGGCTGACTCCAAGATTAATGACTTCATTCAAGGCGTGTATATCTTCTTCCTGATAATCAAATGCATATACAATTTTTCCAATTCCGTTGAAAGGTGCGCCTCCGGGGATGCATAGTACCGGGCATGACGCTCTCTGAACCACCTGCAATGTATTACTCCCGAAATAGGATTCAGCCAGATTTGTAACCCCTTTTGTTCCCATGACGATCAGGTCGATATACTTGTCATTTTCTGTTTCTATGATCAGGGGAATCAATTGTCCTTCCTTCAGTGTATAATGAACTGAAAGACCCGGATCGATTTCCTCATGTATATTTGAAATTATTTTTTCCAGTTTCGCCCGGATCAGGTCAACCTTATCATCAAAGCTCTTATCCAGGTCGATTTTTTCGAGGATGGAATCCAGGTCCTTTTCTGTTACAACATGAAGCAAATCAACAGACGCTGACAGAATTTCAGCCAGCCTTGTTGCAAATTCCATAGCGGAAATGGATGCTTCCGAAAAATCAACGGGACATAATATTGTTTTCATAATTGTTCACGATTTACTGACCCATGGATTATTCTTAATATAGTAACGCCAGGGCAGACCTGCATGTTCACCGGCATAATCAATGCCGATTCTTTTAGTCTTTACAATCCGGAATTGAATCCAATCCGGGGAATTATTTTCTTCAATCCATAACTTTTCACCGGCCAGGTCAGCTCCGTTAAGTGAAATATCGATTCCCAATGCTTTGCTGAGTGCACCGGGACCTGCGGTAATCCTTTTAGAATCGTTTTTATTTCTTCTCTTCATCATTGTGTCAATTCCATCCCTGGGTTCAAGCGCCCTTATCAACACCGCGTCGGGTTCGTCTTCTATGTTTGTAACAACATTAAACAGGAAATGGATTCCATAATTCATGAAAATATAGGCTATTCCCCCCTGTCTGAACATCACTGAATTTCTGCGGGTCATTTTTTTCTGAAATGCATGGCATGCCCTGTCATCCGAACGATAGGCTTCCGTTTCAACTATGATCCCGGAAGTCAAATCGCCGTCAAGGCGGGTTACAAGAACCTTTCCTAACAAGTCCCTCGCAATCAGCCTGACATCAGACCTTGTATAAAAATCAACGGGTAATTTCATGAATGAACGGAAAACCGGAAAAT
This sequence comes from Cyclobacteriaceae bacterium, assembly GCA_046703645.1. Classification (GTDB taxonomy): domain Bacteria; phylum Bacteroidota; class Bacteroidia; order Cytophagales; family Cyclobacteriaceae; genus DATDPY01. Next base: position 260 of record JBJKSY010000561.1, on the reverse strand, counting down.
ATATATATTCCCTTCGAAATATCATGCAAAATTAATATCTCTATTTCATATCGGCAGTTTCATGCGCCCATTCATTACTCTTTTATTAATTTTCAAAGGTTCTTTAGAAATAAAGTTATAATATCGGATAACCGGGAATTGAAACATTTGTCTTATATTGCAATAAATTTATAATAATATACAAAGGTTCATGGAGTCATATAATTTTCCTGATAAAATATGACCCATTTTTCGCCAGGTTAATTTTCTTAATAAATCGT
>JBJKSY010000560.1:0-4024 GCA_046703645.1 Cyclobacteriaceae bacterium | reverse complement strand
GGTATATGCATGGCCGGGATATTAAGAACACGCCTGCTCAGGGTACAAGGCTTGTCGAGTTGAAACAGGTTGAGTCTTTTTACAATTCGCTTATCAGCCAGAAAAGACAGGAAATCCAGGTATACCTGCAAAAGGATCCCGGCCTGAGAAAGAGTTTCAGCCAGGATATAAATCAACTCGACTCCATGTATTCCGGCCTTAAAACGGAATTGTCGAATTCATATAGTGATAAAATCGTTGATGCCATGATCGTTAACCTGCAGATGCGCATCAGGATTCTCAATCAACAACTCAACATACTTCAATCGATTCAAAAGACCAAAGAAAATGAAAAAGCTAAAGTTTGATTTTTTGCTGGCAACGGCTTTATGGATAATATCCTGCCTTCCAGGGTATGCCCGCCAGAACTACGAGGAAACCAAACAGGTAAATAAGACGTACACTGTGACTTCATCCACTGCCATATCCTTCACCAATTCATTCGGCAGGATGCATGTAAATACATGGGATAAGAATCAGGTGCAGGTAAGCATAGAGATCATTACCCGATCAGGTAATGAATCCCGTGCCAAAGAACTGCTGGATGGAATCCGGATAGATATTGATGACGCGAATCCATCAACAGGGATATCCTTTAAAACAGTGATCCCGGAAGGCCGGACTTCAGGCAATAATACTTCCATGGAGATCAATTATTCGGTGAACGTGCCGAAAAACAATCCCTTGTACCTCCGGAATTCATTCGGAGATTGTTACCTCGGGGATTATGCCGGCAAGACGACCATCCGGGTCTCCTATGGTAATTTAAACACCGGCAACCTCGAGGGTTCCAATGATATAGACCTTTCCTTTGGTGGCGGCACCAGCAAGATCGACGGCATGAAAAGCGGCGAATTGAAAATAAGCTACTCGTCGATGGATATTGGCCCTATGGGACAGGTGGATATCAATTCACAGTTTTCCAACCTGGAGGCAGATAAATGGGAAGCAGGGACCCTGGTTGCCAAATACGGCCAGGTAAGCTTCGGCGAGATAGGCTCCATCCAGGCTACCGTGAATTTTTCACCTTTCAGGATCGATAAGCTGGACAGGCGGCTCAACCTGGATATACAGTACGGGGGACAGACCGAGATCCGGAATATCAGCAATGACCTGCAATCCCTCGATATTGAAAGCAGCTTCGGGCCTGTAAGGCTGGACTTACCACCTGAGCTGAATGCAGCCCTGACGGTTCATGTGGAATTCGGCAATTTCAATTATGATAAAGGGAATATCGATTTTAACCGGATAAATGAAGGAAATACGTCAAAGGATTACGAGGGAAAAATCGGGAAAGGTAGCACTACCGTTGCCATCTCCGTAACGGCCAAGTACGGGGATGTGAGGATAAACCAGGATTAATAAAAAACGTTTTTCAGCTCAAAATTATTGACCCTGGAGTCGAACAGTTTTCCCCCTTCACACTTCAGGATCCTGGCGGGATGGTTTTTAATCAGGTCATAGTTGTGGGTGGCCATGAGGATTGCCGTCCCGCTTTTGTTGATCTCCATGAAAAGCTGGAATATACCTTCACTCACCTCGGGGTCGAGGTTACCCGTAGGCTCGTCGGCAACCAGCAGCACGGGCTCATTGATCAGCGCCCTGGCAATTACCACACGTTGTTGCTCGCCCCCTGACAACTGGTGAGGAAATTTATTATGCACGGACCCCAGGCCGACCCTCATCAGCACTTCTGCAAGGCGGGTCTTCATTTTTGAGCTGTCTTTCCAGCCGGTGGCCCTCATTACAAAAAAAATGTTTTCGGCAACGGTCCGGTCGTTGAATAGCTGGAAATCCTGAAATATGATACCCAGCTTTCTCCTCAGGGGAGGAATCCTTGATGGCGGGATATCCTGTATGGTGAACCCGGCCACTTCAATTTCCCCCAATTGCAGTGTCAGGTCGGCATAAAGGGTTTTCAGAAGGGAGGATTTTCCGCTTCCGGTCCTGCCCACCAGGAATACCAACTCGCCTTTTTCGATCTCAAAGCTTATCTGATCCAGAACGACCTTGTTTTCCTGGTAAATAACTGCATTTTTGACATTTACGACCGGCGCATTGGAAAATTCCATATTCACAATTCTATTTTTTCCAGTTTTCCGTAGGGAATAGCATCCAGGATCTTCCTGAGCTTATCTTCTTTATCTTCAAGACCCAGCTTTTCCAGTCTCAGCAGCCCGCTTCCCGGCTTTATGCTTATATAACCGATAAGCGTGAATTCATCATCCCTGATCTGAACGTAGTCGGGTATTTTTTTCTTTCCTTTTACCTTGATAACATACATTCCTGTTCCGGGAAACCGCTATTCCTGTTTTAAGTTATCCGTTGAGTTTATGATAATCCGACAGGAAAATCTCAAGCCCTTTATCCGTCAGCGGATGATAAAGAAGTCCCAGGATGGCTTTTAGCGGGCATGTAGCCACATGAGCACCGTATTCAGCACATTTTATAATATGGTTCACGTTGCGCATCGATGCTGCGAGCACTTCTGTTTTGAAATCATAATTCCTGTAGATTTTCACAATCTGTTCGATCAGGGCAAGCCCGTCATGCCCGGAATCATCGATTCTTCCGATAAAGGGCGATACATAGGAAGCGCCGGCTTTGGCGGCAAGAAGCGCCTGGCCCGCAGAAAATACGAGTGTACAATTTATCCTGATCCCTTCACTGTCAAGCTTTTTAATGGCACGGACACCGTCGTGGATCATGGGAACCTTAACAACTATCTTATCATCGATCTTTGCCAATTCACGGCCTTCCTTTACTATATCATCGAATTTTGTAGAAATAACTTCGGCGCTGACCCTGTCCTCCACGATATTGCATATGGCTTTATAATGAGCCCGTATATTTTCGGGCCCTTTAATGCCTTCCTTGGCCATCAGGGAGGGATTGGTGGTTACGCCGTCAAGAACACCCAGTTCGTGTGCCTCACGGATCTCATTAAGGTTTGCAGTGTCTATAAAGAATTTCATGGTTTTGATGGTTTAACGATAAAGATGGCGAAAGATAGGCAAATAAAAAAATGGCAAATCGTATATCGCACCGCTTCAACCACCTACCCTTGCTTCCTTTCGGACCTGGGGGAGTTCGATGGGAGCTGGTCGTACCGATTTGCCAGGACAAAATTAATCATATTTAAATTCTATTCAAAGATACCCCGGGAAGGTAAGCAGGTACTTTAAATTACATGAGGGGTGAGACCGGCAACCAAAACTGGGCGGAAGATGCAATTTGCAGGAAGGATTTAAATATCACCTTTTAAAGTGTAAATGGACTTAAAACGGGAAGGTCAGTTGAGCAGGATTGAATAGTTGTTGAACTGGCGAACCTTTACGCAACGGATGGAAATGAGGAATCTTTTACACTCTACTCGTCGAGATCATCGAAATTAGGCTCTTCGCTGTAATCATCGTAAGCCTCATTATCGTCGAAATCTTCCATCCATTCGATATTCTCAAGGTCATTCAGCTCATTTTCATTCCACTCAAACTCATCCTGATTTTCCTCGTCAAAATTCTCTTCGTCTGATGACTGATCATCGGAATCGTCTTCATTGAAAATCTGATCATCATCGTAATAATCCTCTTTCATTTTTATAACGGGTTATAGGAAAGATAACGATACCAAATCTATCAAAAATACGTAAATCAATTCCAAATGTTTTTTAAAAAATGTTTTTTAACAGAATCAATCCTGCTTGTAGCACGGTCAAATGGAAATAATTATTAATATGATTGATTTGAAATGATATATTCAGCGCTAATAGGGTCTGGTCCAATACAAGGGAGCTAATGCATGCCGGATATTTGTACAGAGTACTGAAGAGGTCGTTACGGAGGAAATGCTGCCTTATATTTCAATAAAATTAACCTTCAATACCTGTATAGCAGTTACACGGGCCCCGGGCAGGGTGGTTGAATTCATTAAAAAAAATAAAGTCATTTGAAATTTATTACATAATTCACATCTTTGCGCCCTAACA
>JBJKSY010000559.1:0-3047 GCA_046703645.1 Cyclobacteriaceae bacterium | reverse complement strand
TAACCATGCCAAAGAGCTGAACAGTTTTGTAAAGAACAACCTCGAAATTCTGAAAAAGATCAATCCTCGGGGTGACTATAAAGAGAAAGCCCTGTTCGAATTGCAGGAATCAAATTGATCATGCATTCGCAACTTCCGCTTTAAGTTTATTCAGGGTATCCTTGGCATCCCCGAAGTGCATGTTGGTCTTCGGCCTGTAGAACTGGGGATTTTCTATTCCGGCGTACCCTGTACGCATACTTCTTTTCATGACAATGATGTTTTTGGCCAGTTCAACATCAATGATGGGCATTCCATAAATAGGACTGCCCTTGTTTTCCTTTGCGGCAGGGTTAACAACATCATTCGCACCAATAACGAGGACTACATCCGTTGTTTCCAGCTCGTGATTGGCATCTTCCATTTCAAGAAGCTTGTCATAGGAAACATTGGCTTCAGCGAGGAGCACATTCATATGACCGGGCATACGTCCTGCTACAGGATGAATGCCATAACGCACCTGAACGCCTTCTTTTTCCAGAATCGTTTCCAGGTCGTGACATGCATGCTGTGCCTGGGCAACCGCGAGCCCGTATCCGGGAACGATCATTACTTTGTTGGAATATTTAAGAAGCACGGCCGTATCGCCCATTCCTGCCTCACGGATTGTCTGATCACCGGATTTTCCTCCTTCAATATTGGTTGATCCCAGGCCACCTATAAGCACGTTGACCAATGACCTGTTCATTGCCCTGCACATGAGAACGGTGAGGAATATTCCTGAAGCTCCTACCAGGATCCCGCCGACGATCATGAGCTGGTTCCCGTAAATAAGTCCGGCGCCGATTCCTCCGATCCCTGAAAAGGAATTCAACAGGGAAATGACTACCGGCATATCGCCGCCTCCGATCGGGGAGACAAAGGTGACTCCATAAACAAGTGACAGAACAAGAATAACTATAACGATAGGGAAGGAAAGGACATCCTGCATCATTAAATAGGCGCTGAATCCGAGTATGATCACAAGCAACAGGAAATTTATTGCCTGCGGAAAAGGAAGCCTGATTGAATCCCTTAAGAATCCGTCGAGTTTTCCCCAGGCTATTACACTTCCGCTGAAGGTGAGGCTTCCTATTACGAGTGAAAATACGAGAACAAGGACACCGGTCGACAGCAAAGAGGTACCCGCCGGCATGGTATTGAATTCCACCATGGCGATCAGCATTGTCGTTGCCCCCCCGAACCCGTTATACAGGGCGACCATTTCAGGCATTTGGGTCATTTTAACCCTGTACGCCCAAAGGTAACCGATAACTCCGCCTACGGCAATTCCTGCGAAGATCCACAGGTAGTTGTTGCCGGTTGCTTCCGGGAAAGGATAAAAGAGAGTTTCAATAATGCCAAGTCCCATGCCGATCCCGGCGATCAGGTTTCCTTTACGGGCTGTTTCAGGATGGCTCAGTAATTTTAGTCCTACCACGAACATCGTGATCGCGATCAGGTAGAGAAGGTCTAGTATTGGATCTAACACGGCTTAATTCTTTTTACGTTTCTTGAACATTTCCAGCATTCGCTGAGTAACGGCAAATCCTCCCACAACATTTATTGTGGCCAGTGCGATCGCCACGAAACCGATTGAAAGTGAAACATAATCTATTGGACTTGTTTTCCTGAGAAGAAAAATTCCGCCGATAATTACCACACCGCTGATGGCGTTGGACCCGGACATAAGCGGCGTATGTAATACCGTTGGTACCTTTGAAATTACTTCGGTACCCAGGAAGGTACCCAGCACCAGGATGTAGATCATCACGATATTCTGGGTGATAAACTGAACAACTGCTTCCATGAATATTATTTTTTATATTTTATTTCACCATTAAATACCACGCAACTGGTTTTCAGAACTTCATTTTCCAGGTCGAGAGTTGCTTTTCCCTCTTTAAGGAAAATTTTCAGGTAATTGAAAATATTCTTGCTGTAAAGCAGGCTGGCATGCATGGGTACTGTGGATGAGACTTCTTTTATACCTATGATGGTTATTTCCCCGGCTTTGATTATTTCTCCGGGCTTTGTCAATTCACAATTTCCGCCGGCTGAAGCTGCAAGGTCAACGATCACACTTCCGGGCTTCATGGCTTCGACCATCTCACGGGTTATCAGAACAGGGGCCGGCTTGCCACGCAGAAGGGCAGTAGTAATAATAACATCTGCCCTGGAGGCTTTTTCAAAAATAAGTTGTTTTTGTTTTTCCTTATATTCTTCGGTCTGCTCTACCGCATAACCTCCGGCGGATTTGTCATCACGTGAGCCTTCCACCTCGATAAATTTGGCGCCAAGGCTTTCGACTTCTTCTTTTGCGGCAAGACGTGTATCAAAGGCTTCGACGATTGCGCCAAGTCTCCAGGCAGTGGCGATGGCCTGCAACCCGGCAACTCCGGCTCCAAGTACTAGAACCCTTGCGGGAGGAATACTTCCTGCAGCCGTTGTGAGCATGGGGAAATAGCGTGGAAGGTAATTCCCTGCCATGAGTATCGCTTTATAACCCGATATGGATGCCATGGATGAAAGTATGTCCATAGTCTGTGCAATGGTGATCCGGGGAATATTATCCAGGCTGAGTCCGGTTACTCCGGCTTTTGCCAGCACACTCAGTGTATGATCATCCGAGAACGGGCGGAAGGAGGAAATATAGATGGCTCCTTTCTTAAGCTTAAGGATCTCAGCTTCAGGGAGAGGAGAAATGGAAATCAATAATTCAGCCTTTGTAATGACCTCTTCATGATCTTTCAGCATGGCTCCCGTTTCCTCATAATCTTTATCCGTTAACAGTGAACCGGTTCCGGCGCCTTTTTCAACCCAAACCTCATTGCCCTCATTTATGATCCGGCCGGCTATTTCGGGTACTATGGAAACCCGGGTGTCATCATGCTCTTTAATAATCCCGATTATCATATTTTCACGATGTAGTTATAAAGAATGGCAAAAATAGGAACAATATAATTAATGATCAGTTTTTCTCTTTCCAAAAAGTTCTTGACACCGCAATATCCCGCTGGTCCGATACC
>JBJKSY010000558.1:0-10085 GCA_046703645.1 Cyclobacteriaceae bacterium | reverse complement strand
ACTTTTATCATAACTCAGGGCAGAATATAGAAAATACAGGGGTAGCCTATGCCCAGGCTTCCTATGAATCTTCCCCTGCGAACCGTATATTGAAAGTATCAGCGCCCGGAGAACAATGGATGATGGGTTCGGGACACGAATTTAAAGCCGACTACCGGACCAATGCATCAGACCTTGATGGCAGCATTTTCATATTCGAGCAGGTCGGCGACGGATTCAACATTACCGGGAATTACCCGGACGGTTCGCTTGCTGTCAGCACAATAAAGAACGAGAACGATCAGACTTCAGTGATTTATAAAGACAAGCTCAACCGTGTTATTCTGAAACGCGTTGCCGATAATGATTATACATGGCTCGAAACCTACTATGTGTATGATGATTTTGGGAACAAAGTAGCCGTATTTCCTCCCGAGCTTGTAAAAGAAATAAGAGATAAAGGGATTACCCATCTTGGCAAAATTCCGGAAAATACTGAATATATAAGCTATGATAAAACCTTATCGGCCTATGCCAATAAATCCTATTACCTTGAACCCGGAAATTCCATGACTCTCGACCAGGGATTTGATTTTACCGCCTCCGGATCAAATACATTCGAGGTTTCATTCCAGGTCCCGGATTCAGTGAAATTGGATGAATATGCTTTTTTATATCAATATGATTCAAGGAATAGAATGATTGCTAAAAAATTGCCGGGTGCGGATTGGGTTTACATGGTTTACGATAAATGGAACCGGTTGGTATATTCCCAGGATGGCGTGCAGAGAGAAAAAAACCAATGGTCGTTTATAAAATACGATGCTTTGAATAGGCCCGTAATGACCGGCATCGTCGTTACGAACAGCTCCCGTGTTGAATTGGCCACTACGCTTGCCACTGTGAATGCTTCGGAACGGTATGAAACAAATAATTCAGGAGCATCAGGTTATAATGAAGGTATTGGCTATACTCTTGGACAATCCTATCCCAAAACTATAACAGCATCGGATATCAATACGGTGACCTACTATGACGACTATGGATACAGATCCCATGTCACCGGGTTCAGCGAGGACAGCCTGTATGGGTTCTTTACCGATAACCTGTATAATTCAACTGATACAATGGCGGTTGTGAAAGGCTTTGTTACAGGAAGTTTGACAAAAGTATTGGATGGTTCCGCCATGATGTTGAAATCGGTGATCTATTATGATAAGAAATATAGGGCTATTCAGACAATAAGTGATAATTATAAGGGAGGAACTGACCGGGTAACCAATGTTTTCGATTTTGTCAATAATATAACAGTATCATATTCTACACATACTGTAACCGGATCCCCCGCTCATAATATATTGCAGACATTTCGTTATGACCACGCCAATCGCCTCCTCGGCATTACACATAAGCTTGATAACCATCCTGAAGTATTGCTCGACTCCAATGAATATAATGAATTGGGACATCTTATAAAAGAGCGGTTACACAGCACCGATAACGGGACGCATTTTCTGCAAAATATCGATTATGGGTACAATGTGAGGGGATGGTTGAAGAACATCAATGATGCCAGCCTTTCAGATCCCTCTGACTTGTTTGGCATGGAACTGAAATATGCCGATTCTTTTGACCCGGGTCAAAACCAGTATGACGGTTGCATAAGCGGGGTAAAATGGAAAAATCAGCTTGACAGCACCGAGCGTGAAGCAGGCTATGTTTATGACAACATAAACAGAATAACCATGAGCGATTATACTTCAGTCAACGGCCTGGAAAACCAGCGGTATGATATGCAGGTAAGGGGATATGACAAGAATGGCAACCTGGCCGGTATCATTCGAAGAGGGCTTCAGCTCGATACCGGGTCTGTGAAAACCTATGGCGCCATCGATAACATGGCCTATTGTTATTCCGGGAACCAGTTGAAAGCAGTCGATGATTCTGTTATGACTGCTTATAATTCAGGTTTTAACGATAACGGTTCGGTAAGCGGGGGGGCCGCTGAATATGGATATGACGGGAACGGAAATTTGCTTGAAGATAAGAACAAAGGGATAACTTCCATAAAATATAATTATTTGAACCTTCCCGATACGGTCATGCTAAGCAGCAACCGGTATATCGCCTATATTTACGATGCGACCGGAATCAAGCTGGAACAAAGGGTCTTCGACGGCGGTACTTCCCCGGTAATGAAAACCGATTATGATGGTGAATACATATATGATAACGATACATTAAGCCAGATATTAACTGCTGTTGGAAGGATAGTAGATCCCTATGAAGATGGAATTACGGATACGTATGAATACCAGTATTTCCTGAAGGATAACCTGGGAAATACGAGAGTTACCTGCCGTGAGCCGGATACAGTTACATACACAGCTACCATGGAACCTTCAAATGCTGCTGTGGAGGAGGCCGAATTCAGTAAAATTCCGCAGACTCGCCAGCAAGATGCATTATATAATCATACAACACCTATTGGAAGCTATTCAGCTATGCTTAACGGGACAATCGATTCGTTACGGGTGGGACCTTCTATCGTTTTACCGGTGGGTAAAAACGACAGGGTCAGTATGGAGGTATATGCTAAATACGGAACAGGAACGAATAATGACCCGGCTGTGATTGCTTTAAGTGAAATGGCAAATGCGGTAGCTGGAGCATTTGGGGGAGTGAATGGGGCAGGAGGGGAATCGCAGGTGATCTACAATTCAATCGATAATGCTCTTAGCCTGTTCACCCCTGTGGGGGATAACAATAATGATGTTCCCAGGGCCTTCCTGAATTATATTTTGTTTGATAAAAACATGAGATTTGTGGATGCCGGTTTCAGGGCGATCTCCTCTGCCGCTTCCGGCAGTTTCGAGCTCCTGGCATTAAACAATTTAGTGGTTCCCAAGGACGGATTTTTGTATATTTACTTATCTAATGAATCGAATGTAAACGTGAATATACATTTTGACGATATGAAAGTAACCCACATCAAGAGCGAGATTGTACAGGCAAATGACTATTATCCGTTTGGATTGGCTCTTGGAGGAACATCATATCAAAGAATAGGCGATAGAATAAACAAATTCATGTTTAACGGTAATGAGTACCAGGATGCATTGGGTCTTGCTCAATATGATTTTAATGCAAGGATGTATGATCAGGTACTTGGAAAATTTACTGGAAGCGATCCCTTATCTGAGGAATCTGATACTCAATCACCTTATCAGTTTGGGAATAATAACCCAGTTTTATTTAACGACCCTATGGGCTTAATGGTACCTCAAATTCAGCCATTCATAATTCCTGGGGCATTTGATATGCCTCAAGGCCCATTATATAGTTCTGGTAATTATTGGTCAGTTGGATATCAAAATAGTGATTGGGATCCAAATACTGGAAGTCAAACATATCGTAATGCATACAATTCTGGAGCTATTGATATTGGAGGTACTCAATATGTTACGATAAATGGACAGCAATATGAGGTTAATAAAGATGGTCAATATGGTTATTGGGACACTTATAGTTATTATGACTTATCTACACCTGGACCATCATTTAATGGAGCCCCAACCTTACCTGAATTTATTACAGGCCAACGATTTGTAGCAGTTGGACAGATTAATAGTTTTCAATTGTATGGTAATTTTAATGATAATGAAATAATTGTACCACCTAATGGAAACTCAAATAATGAATTAACAAATGGTGTATCTATAGGATCAGGGTTTATTGGAGGGTCATTTACTGCAGGATCAGAAGAAGCAGCTAAAACCGGAGAATATTTAGGCTCAGCAGTAAAATTAGCTAAAATCACCGGAAGAACTCTTGAATTTTCTGGAGTGGCAATTTCAGGTGCAAGTTTACTTTATAAATATAATCACAATAGAGATAATACATCAGATTTTGTTGATTTCGTTGCAAATGGTGTAATATTTGGATTTGGGCTTGCAGTTGCTCCTGAAGCTGCTATCGGCCTTGGATTAGTATATGGAATTCTCCGGTTAACAGAGGGAGATAAGATCGATATATGGATAAATAAAAAATTTGGTTATAGATAGTTGCCTTATGATAATAATTGATTTTACATATTATTGTATATTTAATATTATATCCAATAGGGCGTTATTTGGTAAAAAAGAAAGTGCAGCAACCTTTCATGCTGCACTATATTCATTTTTTGTAATAGGAATAATTTTATGGTTAATTTACATTTTTAAAATTACAATTAATTCTACTCTTTTTATGATTTTATATAGCATTGATTTCATTGGATTTTTCATTTTTAATGAGATTTATTTTATTAATGATAAAAAACAAGAGCATTTATTTGTAAAATTTAATTCTTTAATGAATAAAAATAAATTTAAACTCATTGGAATTGTTTTATCAATTTTTGTTTTGGTGTTTTTTTTAGCTACTCTAATTTGCATTCGAATACTTAAATTAAAAAATTAGAGTATTTAATAATAATATTATTCGTAAAAATAAATAATTAAAATAGTGAGTATTTTGCTTTTATTTTATTTTGATATTCTTATAATAAAATCAATTTTAGGGAATTTTGAAATGTGAATTATCCGCCAAACTATAAAATACCATATAAATCAAATTATTCTGGTATATAAATATAACTTAAATGAAAAGAATTAGCTTACTCATTCTATTTCTACTCATAGCCAAAGCAGTATTTGCTCAGTATCAACCTATTGTACTGCCACCCTCACCAAATACCTCGGCCTTATCAGCATATGGAAATTACAGGGTTTCTGATTTCACAGGTGTTCCTGATATAACTATTCCAATATATGTTGTTAAATCCCGGAATTTTTCAATTCCAATAACATTGTATTATCATGCTTCCGGGATAAAAGTAACCGATGTATCCTCATGGATAGGACTTGGCTGGGCACTAAACGTTGGAGGTCAAATCAGCCGAAAAGTTATGGGATTACCGGATGAAACACCTTCAATTGGCTTGATGTCATATCCCGTACGCAATGGGACGACTTTATCCGAACCTGATGATGAATCCTGGCTATATCAGGTTGTTTCCGGGGGATACGATCAGCAAGCGGATATTTTTTCATACGATTTTCCGGGCCATTCTGGAAAATTTATTTACAGCAATTCGGGAACTGGTTTAAAAACTTATTTTCTGCCTTATGAACCTTTAAAAGTTTCGTATGACGGAAATTATGAAATACTTGATGAAACGGGGAATATTTTTGATTTTAAAAGTAAGGAAATAACTACCAATAATAACCTGCCATCAAATCTGCAAAATACAACTACTTCCTGGCTACTGACCCAAATAACCGATCCGAATCATCTTGATTCGGTAATGTTCACTTATACGCAAAATACAGGAGTGACATATGATGACTATCTTGATAATGTGACCGTTGTAGATGATTATCAATTGGGCAATTCAATCGATTCAACTCATGTTCATCAAACAATTAGTATCCAGGAACAAAAGATCAATACGATCATTTTTAATCTTGGAAAGATCGAATTTATTCCCTCCAGCCAAAACCGCCAGGATCTTACATGGGACCAGCGGCTTCAATATATTAAGATATATAGCATTAAACCATCGGGAGGGTATCAGCTCGAGCGTACCATTGAGTTTTTTCATTCGTATTTCAGCACGGGTTCCAGCGATCTGGAAAAACGGTTAAGGCTCGATTCCATACATTTCATCGGGAATGATAGCACACTTGTAAAAAGGTATTCCTTTAATTATGATTCAACCAACCTGCCTGCCCGGAATTCAAGTTCACAGGATTATTTGGGATATTATAATAACAAGAACAATACTAATCTTATTCCTCATCTAACCATTGACATGATCAGCGAATCTGGCATGCCTGAAGCGCCAATTACAATCGGAGGGGCAAACAGAAATCCTGATTTCACCTATACACAAGCGGATGTGCTGACAAGAATTAATTATCCTACCGGAGGTTATACCGATTTCATTTATGAACCCAATAAATATAAAGATGTAAATACAATCAAAAACAGTTTCGGATTAAGAATTTACCAGATAATAAATTATACAGCCCATGGAGCTGTCCCGGTAATTAAAACATATAAATACGGCGAGAAAGAATCCGGATATGGGAAAATGAATGCAAATCTGTCTCTTTCTTGTTTTATGAATCAGGAGGTGTTTGGTTATAATAAAACTAACTGCTTCGAAGCCAGGAAAAGAATATATTATTCCTATTCAACAACAGATATATTTCCATGGGATGGCAGTCCTGTTTTTTACAGTACTGTCACTGAATATTCGGGAGATACCATTCATAACAATGGCAAAATAGTAAATAAATATTTATATAAGCCAGATACATATGATTCACTGGCAGGCCAGGGTCAAATAGTACGGATATGTTATTTTTGGGAAAGAGGCTTGCCCTTGGAAACTGATGTTTATAAAATTTCGGGAAACAAGGAAGATATTATTTTTAAACGTATGAATACATATCAATATTTTCCAAATAAGGATTTTCTGGCAGGCCTTCAAGTTTATAAAGATTATGAGGGCAGTTTGTGTTCTCCGGTTCCTGTATATGCCTGGAATAATTATTATTATTTTACTGGCGATAACCGGATCACACAATCAAGCCAGGTTTTATACAATGACAACAATCCAGCCGATTCAATGGTTTCAACGACTGATTATGCTTATTCGGACAGCATAAATATACAGCTTGTACGGGTCACGACACATGATAGCCAGGGAAAAACTCTAGAAGAGAATCTATATTATCCTGATAATTCGCATCTGGCATTTGCACCTGCTGAGATGTATGATCCGGGTAATTCCGATTATAAACATATGGAAGGTAAGGTAATTGAGTCCGAATCGCTTGTTAATGGTGCACTTACCAATAAAAGAATTAATAAATACGAGTTATTGAATGGAAGGGTCCTTTTAACAGAAGAAAGATCTTTTCCAACGGGAAATTCCGATTCGTTATCTGTACTTTATAAGTATAACAATCATGGAAATATCATCCAGACCAACCAGGAAGATGGCATGCCCGTAACTTACCTTTGGGGATATAACAATTCACTGCTTATTGCAAAAATTCAAAATGCCGATTCAAGCCAGGTCGCTTCGGTTCTCGGGGCAAATTTCAATTTCGGATCCGGTTCGTTAAGCTCGTCGCAGGATTCGCAATTAAGAAATGACCTTCCACAAGCGATGGTCACAACCTACCAATACAATACCGTTAACGGTATTGTAAATCAGATTGACCCTAATGGAATAAAAACCACATTTAATTATGATTCCGGCGGAAGATTAGCAAGAGTAAGGGACAATAACAATGATATAGTCAAACAATACGAATATCATTACGATGGTAATTGAACTGGTATCTCTTGAAAAATAAAAGGTTAATATTTCTGATCTGTACGATTTTTATTACTGGAGTTTTTACCCGGAAATCGTATGCCCAGGAAGAAAATCCTACCGGAGGTACTGCTAAGATCGAATTCAGTACAGATTCACTTATCAGCCTTCCGGATTCCCTGTTACATCCTATTGACCATACACTCAATTCCACGCTTAATAAAATAGTGAGCGCGGAAGACTCCTTTACCAGCCCTCTGAACAAGGTCGAAGTTAAAGTCGATTCGGTTAGTAACAGGATACACGAAATGGAAACGCAACCTATGCAGGCTGAGAAGAAAATCGAAAGCCCGGTCGATAATACAGAAGGAAAAATTAACAGTAAATTATCCCTTCCTGGTCAGTCTTTTAAGATCGATCAGATGCAGGTCCATACCGATGGGTTGAGTGCCGGAAATGTAATTCCAAAGGTTAAGCTTCCTGCTCTTAGCAGCAGGTTGGACCTTCCCTCCATACCGGACCTTAAAGAAATTCAACTTCCGGACATGTCGAAATTGGAAAATGTAGGTTCAGCAGGAAATAGCCTGGATGAAATACGGAAATATCTCCCAGATGACATGAAAGGCCAGGCCAAAGAGATAAGCGATCTGTACAGCCACGCCCATAGCCAGAAAGACATAGACCAATATATTGATAATGAGGCCATTAAACTGGACGGAACGGGAGAATTGGATAAAATGAACGGTCAAACCCAGGCCGTAAACACGGGCCTGAAATCTCTTTCGGCTCTTGATAAACTCCAGTTAAAGGAGGCGTTCAAAAATAAAAAAATAAAAACCCAGGCACTTAGTAAACTGGCTGAAGAAGGACAGAAAGTCGCAGGCGATCGCTTCGAATCGATCAAAGGTGTGAAGGATAAGATGATGGCCCTGAAGAAAAAATATTCTTATGTGGGTTCCATTTATGATCTTAAGAATGCCAAAAAGGTTAACTCGCTGAAAGACGAGCCTTTGCGGAAACGAATTGTGCTTGGCGGGAACATGGTGATCAAACGGGCAGACCCCCTGGCCCTGGATGTTGATCCCACACTGGGATACCGGTTCAATGCAAAACTTACACTGGGCCTTTCCGGTACATACCGTTTTGCACTGGCACATAATACTGGTTATGTTATCCATATTCCTGATCAGGCTTATGGGTATGGTGCCTACGGGTCCTATACCCTGTGGAAATCCATTTTCGGCCACGCTGAATTCAAGTCAAGCAGTATTGCTATAAAGAATAACGACCTGGTCACCAGCAGACAGTGGGTGAGCGGGTTCATGGTCGGACTTGGTAATGAATACAAGCTCTACGGCCCCATCCATGGAACGGTAATGCTGATGTACAACACTCTTCATAAGTCGGACCCGGTGGATCCCCGGCCATGGCAGGTGAAATTCGGGGTGCTGATAAACTAGGTTTATTATTCAACCTTTAGATTATATAATCATGAAAATGAAAAGATTTTCTTTGGTTACAACCATTCTGATTTTGATCCTAAATCTCCATATTATGGCACAGGGAATTGTAACCTCGCCCGATGGTAAGGTCAGTGCCATCCTTTCATCTTCTAACATTATACCCGATCAGGGAGATTCAACTTCGTATAAATGGTCCAGCACAGATGCTTATTGGGCGGCTCCAATTCTTTATAGGTCCGTGCGATTTCCAGATAACGGAACAGGGGCCTTTCCTTTCAACCAGTATGGAGAGCTTATGATCCAGGGAACTTCATTCGGCTCTGAATACAATCGTGGCATCAGCTTTCTTACCTGGGACGGTACAAGCAATGAACCGGCAATCCGCATGAGGATATTAGGGACTGGGTTTATAGGTATCGGGACAAATACACCTGATCAACCGCTAACCGTTAACAATTCTGTCAAATCTGCCATTGAATTCGTAAGGGGAAGTTCCAGCGGCCAGTTGGAACAGAATTCATCAGGAGGGGCTATGCGTCTTCAGGATCTTAACGGTACTACCCTTATTCAGTTACGAACCTATGGGAACAGCTACTTCAATGGTGGAAATGTGGGTATCGGCATTTCTACACCCGCTTATCTGCTGGATGTGGCTGGAACCATTCGTGCCAATGAAGTGAAGGTGAATGTGCAAAGCGGGAGCGATTTTGTTTTTAAGAACAACTACAAGCTCATGAGCCTTGAGGACCTTGAAAAATATATCTTTTCGAACCGGCATTTACCAGGGATCGCTTCAGAGAAGGAAATGGTTACTGACGGCATGGATATGGTGAATCTCGAGATGAAACTCTTGCAGAAGGTCGAGGAACTTACTTTATATACGATTGAGCAGAATAAAAGGATGGATGAACAAAATGAAAAGATCAAAGAGTTGCAAGAAGAAATACTATCCTTAAAATCAAAATGAAAATTTAACATAAGATTATTGGTTATAAATTTCAATTAATTTTATACAACCTTTATTCTATTTCCAGGGTACGATTGATTAATAATTACTGGAACCTTAATTGAATAAGTACCCCAATAAAAAAACCAAACACTACACCCATGAAAATCACAGCACTTAATGAACAAGGAAAGTCCGTCGACTGGTGGTTTATTTACAAGGTGCCTAAACTTGTAAAAAATGCATCCACGCCAAGTGCCACCGGGTATAAATATAGGGGGTCTCTAATAACCCATAAAAACGGTGTAATATTTTTCTCTATCAA